>CAYXMB010000017.1:0-14294 GCA_964466085.1 uncultured Ruminococcus sp. | reverse complement strand
GAACAATTAACAGTTCATATTGGGTAGATCCGGGTGAAAAAGTATATCTTCTTTCACAGCAAAGCGGTTATAGTCAAATCCTATACCCGACATCAAGTGGAGCGTGGCGTATAGCTTGGTGCACTGACAGTATGTATAACTCTATGTTCCAAGCGCAGACCTATACTGTATCTTACAATGCAAACGGCGGAACCGGAGCACCGTCAGCTCAAACTAAAACACAAGATGTGGATCTCACTTTAAGTTCTACAATACCCACAAGAACCGGATATACATTTGTCGGTTGGGCAACAGGTTCTTCGGCTACCGCAGCACAGTATTCGGCAGGAAGCATCTATACTAATGAAGCATCCGTAACCTTATACGCTGTTTGGAGAAAGCAGACCTTTATTATTACTTACAACGCAAACGGCGGCGCCAATGCACCCGGTGCACAAACTCAGACCTACGGAACGGCGATTACCGTTACAAGTCAAAAGCCCGAAAAAACTTACACGGTTACATTCAATGCAAACGGCGGAACAGTAAATACAAGTTATTATTCTTTAGATTGCACTTTTGCAAGTTGGAACACAAACAGCAGCGGAACGGGAACGACTGTTAACACAGGTTCTTCCTACACTCCCAATGCAAATGTAACTCTTTATGCGATATATACCAATCCCACGCTTGGCAATTATCCCATTCCGTCAAAGACAGGGTATACATTTGACGGTTGGTATACCGCTATAGCGGGAGGAACAAGATTAAATACTGCCTCTGTTATTACTGCAGACACAACATTGTATGCTCGTTGGAATTTGGAAACATATTCTGTAATCTATTTTGATGATGGTTCTTCGAATATACCGGCAGAACAGACAAAAACTTACGGAACAGCCTTAACTTTAAGTTCTGCTGTACCTGTTAAGGAAGGATACACCTTTAAGGGATGGGCAACGGAAGAAGGTTCTGCGACTGTTATTTATTCGCCCGGTGCACAGTACACCGACAACGAATGGGTAATACTGTATGCGGTTTGGGAGAAGGATTCTGCTACCTTATCAAGCATATCTATCGAAAATATGCCTGCTAATACTACATATCAAATCGGAGATACTTTGGATACATCCGGATTGAAATTAAAACTGACCTATAGTGACGGGTCAACCGAAACTGTTACAAGCGGTTTTACAGTGAGTGGATTTAGCTCTGCGACACCCGGAACAAAAACGGTGACTGTTTCTTACGGAGGCAAAACAACAAACTTTGCTGTTGCAGTCAAAGAGACCGCTGTGACCGGTGCAAAATATGAAATAACAGACGTTACCGGAGTTGTCGGATCTACTGTCGATGTGTATGTATCTGTTGCAAATAATCCCGGCATTATATCACTGAGAAACACTATTTCTTATGATACCTCTGTGTTGGAACTTATTACTGTTCAAGACTGCGGCTTGTTGGCAGGATACACAACACCTTCTACTACAACCGCTTCACCATACACACTCCGTTGGGCGGATTCTTTGGCAACTGCAAATAATAATGAAAACGGGAAATTGGTGAAACTGACTTTCAAAATCAAAGACGGAACAAAAGTCGGCGCCTATAATATTTCGGTTTCCCACGTTGAAGCAAGAAATGCAGACGGAACAAAGGTTATATTCAGCGGTGAAAGTGCTGTGATTACCGTAATCGACGAAAACACACCGAAAATTGTCGCTGACAGCAAGAACGCCAAACTCGGGCAGAGCGTAACTTTGGATGTGATACTCGACAACAATCCGGGCATATGGGGCATGGATCTTTTAGTGGAATATGACAAGACACAGCTTACTCTTACCGATGTTACAAACGGCACCGTGTTTGCGGACTCCGAATGGGTAAAGGGCAATCTGTCCGGAGATAAATACATTCTGTCCTACGAAGCAAATGAGATCGAGAATATTACGGGCAACGGCGTAATTGCTACTCTTAAATTCACGGTGAATGAGAGTGCGACCGTTGACAGCCTTGCGGCAGTCACTGTCTCTTACAAGACGGGTGATATCATCAACATTGATTTTGAAGATATCGAAATTGCCATAGTATCCGGCGGTGTCAACGTTGTTGATTTCATATACGGAGACCTTAACGGTGACGGTGTTGTCAACAAGAAAGACTCATTGCTTCTTAAAATGTATCTTGCCGGAAGTACAACGGATATAGACACCAATGCGGCAGACGTCTTTACCGACGGAGTGATCAATAAGAAGGACTCACTTCTTTTGAAACGTTATCTTGCGGGAAATGATGTCGTTCTCGGTTCATAAAGGAGATACTCATGAGAAAAAGATTGTATTCTCTTGTTTTAGCGATAATTATTGTACTTTCGGCATATACGTTAAGCTCTGCTGCCGAAGCTCCCGCTGTAATCGTGGAAAGTCTCGGCGCAACGGGCGGCAGTGACGTTTCCGTCAAGGTGACTGTCGAAAACAATCCCGGATTGTGGGGAATGGACCTCAGAATAGATTATGACAAGTCCGCCATGACTTTGACAAGCGTTGAAAACGGCGACTTCTTTGCTACCTCCGAATGGACTCGGGGCAATCTTGAGGCAGATACTTACATACTGTCCTATGAGGCAAATGAAATTGAAGATATTACCAAATCATCGGGAACTCTTGCCACACTGAATTTCACTTTGAAAGAGGACATTTCCGAGGGAGACTACGAGATAAAGGTATCTTACAGGACGGGAGATATCATTAATATTTCTTTTGAAGACCTTGCCTTTACAATGGTGAACGGCAAAGTAACCGTTGCCGGAGATTCGGGTGTCCTTAAAGGTGACCTCAACAACGACGGACAGATTAACATGAAAGACATCATTATTTTGAGAAAAATCGTTGCGGGAATTCTTTCACCGACGGATATTCAGCTTAGGAGCGGAGATTTAAACGGTGACGGAAATCTCAATATGAAAGATATCATAATTCTCAGAAAAAAGGTTGCGGGTGTAATCTAACCTTGTAAAGTTGAATTTTTAAAAGCGAAGTCCTTCGGGGCTTCGCTTTTTCGGTGAGGGATGAAATATGTGTTGTCAGAGAGTTTTTCGGAAACGGGAGCCCCGCCTATGGGGAGCGCCCTTTACGGAGTGCTCCCCACAGGCGGGCGGCCTTTTGCTATGGAATTTTGAGGTTTAATGAAACGGTTTGTAACACAAAATCTCTTTTCGAAATACAAATTCCTATTTTCGGCGGTAAAATCACTCGGCTTTTTGTTTTACAATATAAGTTTTTGAAACTCTGCTCTGTCTTTCCGAGTTCAAAAGAAAAATCGGGCCGTCGACATGAATCACGGTGATACACACTTTTCTTGTGATAAAATGACTTTGAAAACAGTTATTCGGGAGGCAAGTTATGACTGCGGAATACATATACAAATGCGCAAAAGCCGTGAGGGAAGTGTTTAAAACCGATGATCCCGCAAAAATATTTCGGATGCGTGGAGTTGAGGTTAAAAGTTCGGCAACTCCCGCTCTTTGCGGCATGATTTGTATTATAGACGGAAAAATTGCGGTTTTCGACGGAATCGGAGAAAATTCCGAAGGTCACAGTGCTATGCTTGCAAAACTTTTGGGTCACGCCGTGCTCCACCGTGAGCGTCTGCTTTGCGGAGAAAGTTTTGAGCACGTCATATTCGGCTCCGGAGAATGTTCATGTGAAAGGGAAGCCGAGCTTTTTGCGTCGGAATTTCTTATTTCCGATGAAAAGGTCTCGGAACTTCGAAATTTGGGATTAAGCAACGGGCAAATCGTAACGTCTTTCGGTGAGATGCGTTCTTTGGCGGTTTTGAAAATTTTTTCGCAAAGGTGCAGAAATGACTCCGAAATTTCGGGCACGCTTTGCAAAAGTGATGTTTCGCTTTTTTCGAAATACGAGGTTTAAGCGTGCCCGACGGAGAAAGATTTCTTCGGCTTTCGGTTTCAAAACGCTTTTCGGCGTATAACATTGAAAAACGAGCTGAAAATATTAATTAGCAAAATAAAATCGGGGAGCGATTTAAAAAAGAAAAAACGGTTGACCGAGCTTTAAAAATGTGATAAAATAAAAATCCACAAAAGAATATTCGGCTATCGGCGAGACGGAGGGTTTATGGAAAACTATCTGGTTATTGTTACTTTCGCGTGTTCCGTCCTGGCAATCGCATTTGCGGGTATTATGGCATACAGAGTGCTCAAAATGCCCGAAGGAAGCGATTACATGAAGAAAATTTCAAGGGCTGTAAAAACGGGTGCGTCTGCCTATCTTAAAAGGCAGTACTCTGTCGTTTCGGTGTTTTTTGCCGTAATGTTTGTCGTTTTATGCCTTATGGCGGCGTTTAACATGCTCGATTGGTGTGTTCCGTTTGCATTTGTTACAGGAGGATTCTTCTCGGGACTGTCGGGGTTTGTCGGGATGAAAATCGCAACTCTGTCGAACGCAAGAACGGCGAATGCATGTCAGGTCGGACTGAACAAGGGGTTGCGTGCGGCTTTTTCCGCAGGAAGTGTTATGGGCTTCACCGTTGTCGGGCTCGGCCTTTTTGATTTATCGGTTTGGTATTTCATTTTGAGAATCATATTGAAATACAATGCCGCAGAGATTACCGGAGCGATGCTGACTTTCGGCATGGGAGCGTCTTCAATGGCGCTGTTCGCAAGGGTCGGAGGCGGTATATTTACTAAAGCCGCCGACGTCGGAGCCGACCTTGTCGGAAAAGTCGAGACGGGAATACCGGAAGACGACCAAAGAAACCCGGCGGTAATTGCCGATAACGTCGGTGATAACGTCGGTGACGTTGCGGGTATGGGAGCGGATCTTTACGAATCGTACGTAGGTTCCGTTATTTCCGCCGCCGCACTCGGTGTTGCCGCATTTAAGGAAACTCCTTATAACGCACTTGCTCTCCCGATGATAATGGCGGCACTCGGAGTTGTCGCTTCGATTATAGGTTCGTTTTTCGTCAGAACAAAGGAAAACGCAAGTCAGAAGTCACTTCTCGGCGCTCTTCGAAAAGGAACGAATTCCAGTGCGGCAATCATAGCCGTTGCGGCGTTTTTCCTTGTGAAACTCATATTGCCCGACAACATAAATCTGTATTTTGCGATTTTAGCGGGACTCATATCGGGAGTTCTTATCGGATTGACGACGGAATATTACACGTCGGATACCTATAAGCCTACGAAAGATCTCGCCGCAACGTCGGAAACGGGTTCCGCTACGATAATTATCGGAGGACTCGGGCTCGGAATGCTCTCAAGTGCACTGCCGATACTGATAGTGTCCGCATGTGTCCTCGTGGCATATTTTATATCCGGCGGAGCGGCTAATCCCAATATGGGACTTTACGGAATATCCCTTGCCGCAGTCGGTATGCTTGCGACTCTCGGCATAACCCTTGCTACAGATGCTTACGGTCCCGTTGCGGATAATGCCGGAGGCATTGCGCAAATGGCGGGACTTGATAAGAGAGTTCGTGAAAGAACAGATGCACTTGACTCTCTCGGAAATACGACGGCGGCAACCGGAAAAGGATTTGCAATAGGTGCGGCGGCGCTTACCGCTCTCGCTTTAATAGCATCGTACGTCGAAAAAGTCAAAAGCATACGTCCCGATAAAGTTCTGAATATAGAACTTATGAACCCCATCGTGCTGACAGGGCTGTTTATCGGAGCATGTTTGCCGTTCGTATTTGCGGCGTTATCCATGAATTCCGTCGGCAGAGCGGCACAGTCTGTCGTTGTCGAAGTGCGTCGGCAGTTTAAAGAAATCGTCGGGATAATGGAGGGCAAAAACGAGCCCGATTATGCGAGGTGCGTTGATCTTTGCACAAAGGCAAGCCTTCGTGAAATGGTACTTCCGACGGTCATTGCGGTAATCGTCCCCGTAGCGGTCGGCCTTGTGCTCGGAGTTGAGGGTATAGTCGGACTTCTTGCGGGAGCTACAGTCAGCGGCTTTCTGCTTGCGATTTTCATGTCCAATTCGGGCGGGGCGTGGGACAATGCCAAAAAATATATAGAAAACGGGGAACACGGCGGAAAAGGTTCAAGACAGCACAAAGCTGCGGTAGTCGGAGACACAGTGGGAGATCCTTTTAAAGATACGGCGGGACCGTCAATCAATATTTTGATAAAACTTCTCTCTATGGTTTCCATTGTGTTTGCGGGACTTATCGCAAATTACAACTTGGCGGATTTGCTCTTTAAATGATAAATTATATCGGGTAGCGCGGCTTCAAAAGTCGCGCTTTTCGATTAAAAAAGTAAAAAAGCGACGGCGTCGGGTGTTGACAAAAAGATACGCTGATGATATTATATAATTAGTGATTTATTAATTTAAAGCGAAACGGTGGAATCAATGAACGGTTACTATAATTACAACAGGAGAAGTCAGTATAAAGGAACGAAAAAAAGGTTGACTTTAAATATACTGATAATAATTGCGGTTGTGCTTGCCATCGTCGCTTTTTCGCTCGTGCTCGGAAATCATCTTAAAAACAAGCTCGACAGTGCCGACATAGACCGTGAAACGGAAGGAGCGGAGTCGGAAAGCGAGACTTCAAAGCCCGATGACGAAGTGCCCGAAAGGAATTTGTTTCTCAAAAACAACAGAAGCGCCGATGAGCTGAGAGAGGTCGGCGGATATCTTGATTTATCCGATTTTACCGAACCCTCTCAGGTTGAAAAATATGTCGAATACCTTAAAGGGGTGGGATACAGCGCCGTTGTATTCAAAGTGTCCGACAAAAACGGGAAACTTACTTATTCTTCAAACGCCGTATCCGCTTTGACGGGAGCCGACGTAAAAGGAAGCATGACAAGCTTTGATTTTCTCTCGGCGGCAATAACGAAAGCAAAGTCACTTGGCATGAGAACAACGGCAATACTAAATCTCGACTGCCTTTTCTCAAAAGAGGAATCCGCAAAAGTCAGAGAGGAAATAGCAAAGGCCGTATCGAATGAGCTTGGCGGCATGGGGTTTGATGAATTTATTTTTTCAAATGCGACAAGCGCCGACAATTTCACATCGACGTCGGCAGATATTCTTTATACTTTTATCAATGAATTGAAAAAGGCATTGCCAAATATCGATATAGGTATAGTTCTTGATAGAAAAATCCTTGAGAATCCCGAAAAAACACCGATTGTTGAGCTTGTTTTCGGGTTTGCCGACTTTTTTGCAATCGATTTCAGTGATGAGAAAATCACGGAAGATGAAATAAACGAATTTCTGACGTCTCACAGCGGAAGCATTACCGCTTACAACGTGAGATTCCTGTCGGGTGCCGCAAGCTGTGACGGCGTCGCAAGCGATTACTCCGTTTATTATACGTCGGGAGGAACAGGTGTGACGTACGTTCAACCGATAGAATACGTACTTGCAACCGACGATGACGGAAAACCCGATTTTTCATCGAAAATGCCCGAATATACGGTTGAAAACGGAACGGTTAAAAAAGATGACAAGAAAGAAGACTGACGGTTCCGACCCGTACGAAAAAGTCCGGAAATTTCTTCATTTGGTGTATGAAAGGCTTGTCGTATCGAAATGCCCTTCGTGTCGTGCAGTAACAAGGCATTCGGGAACATTTTGCGATAAATGCCTGGAGAAATACGTTAAAGAGAGGAACAGCACCTGCCCTTTTTGCGAGATGACAGCGCCAAACTGTGTTTGCAGTACGAGAGATTTAAAATATAACGGAAGTTTCGCAAAATCTCTTCACTCGTTCATTTTTTACAGAAAGGAAAACGAGGTTCTCACAAATGCGATTTATTCTTTGAAAAGAAGTCCCGACAGAAATGTTGAGAAGCTTTTCGCAAGAGAGGCGGCATCAGAGCTTTTGCGTCTTGCATTCGAAAACGGATGTGATATCGGAGAATGGTATATAACTTTTCCGCCGAGAGGAAGAAAATCGGTTGCGCTTTACGGGTTTGACCATGCGAAAGGACTTGCAAAGAGAGTGTCGAAGTTAACGGGTGCAACGTTTGAAGAGGTATTTGAACGAAAAGGATCTGAGAAGCAGAAAACTTTGAACTTCGGCGGAAGAAAGCGAAACGCCGAAAAATCGTTTTGTCTTAAGAAAAACGCCACCGTTGACGGGAAGAAATATATTGTAATCGACGACGTAATTACAACAGGTGCAACGGTAAATGCTTGCGAGAAATTGCTTTTTTGCGGTAAGGCAAAAGAAGTTTTCGTATTCAGCATAGCAAAGACGCTGAAACCCGGAAAAGGATACGACAGAAATGACGGAAAAAGAAAGCCGGAAAACCCTAAAAGCCTTTGGTTTAACGACGAAACTTGACTTTTCCGAGATTAAAAATAAAATCAAATAAGAAAAACCTCTTGCTCCGTTAAAAGTCAAGAGGTTTTAATATTGATTTATGCGACGAATTCGGTGCGATTATATTTTGAAAAGCTTCGTGACCGTCGAAATCCGATTCTTCGGGCAAAAGCCTGTCATTTTCACAGCATCGGCTTCAAAACATCTCCGATGCGGCGGAAAATTTTATCTTATGCTTTTCAGTCTTTGCACAGAACGTCGGCAATGCGCTTGCAGGCAAAACCGTCGCCGTAGGGGTTCGATGCATGAGCCATTGAGTCGTATGCGTCTTTATCCGTCAGAAGTCGGTTGAACTCGTTGTAAATCGTATCTTCATCGGTTCCGACAAGTTTAAGTGTTCCGGCGGCGATACCTTCGGGACGTTCCGTTGTATCACGCATAACAAGCACGGGTTTTCCGAGAGAAGGAGCTTCTTCCTGTATTCCTCCGCTGTCCGTGAGAATCAAATAGCTTCTTGCAAGGAAATTGTGAAAATCGAGAACGTCAAGCGGTTCTATAATATGGAATCTTTCGTCGTCTCCGAAAACATCTGCGGCGGCTTGTCTTACAACGGGATTCATGTGAATCGGGTAGATAACTTTCAAATCGTCGTGTTCGTCGACGATGCGCTTTATGGCTCTGAACATGTTGTGCATAGGCTCACCGAGATTTTCACGGCGGTGTGCTGTCAGCATTATAAGACGGCTGTCCTTCGCCCATTCGAGTTCCGGGTGACTGTAGTCGTCGCGAACTGTCGTCTTCAAAGCGTCAATGGCGGTATTTCCCGTCACGTAAATATCGTCGGGGTTTTTCCCTTCGTTAACAAGGTTTTGCCTTGAAAGCTCTGTCGGAGAGAAGTGATACTTTGCGATAAGTCCCACTCCCTGACGGTTGAATTCTTCGGGGTACGGCGAGTAAATATTATAAGTGCGGAGCCCCGCTTCAACGTGACCCACCGGTATTTGAAGGTAGAACGCCGCAAGTGCGGCAACGAAAGAGGTGGAGGTATCTCCGTGAACAAGAACGACGTCGGGATGCTCTTTTTCGAGAACTTCCTTTATTTTAAGCAAAATATTTGCGGTAACGTCGAACAAGGTCTGCTTGTCCTTCATGATTGAAAGGTCGTAGTCGGGAATGACGCCGAACGCCGTCAATACCTGGTCTAACATTTGCCTGTGCTGACCCGTAACGCAAACAACCGTTTCAACTTCTTTTCTGCCCTTGAGTTCATTGACAAGAGGACACATTTTTATAGCTTCGGGTCTTGTCCCGAAAACCAACATTATTTTTTTCATACTGTTTTCTCCGATAAATCAGTTCTGCGTTTGATTTGATGTTTTTTTGGAATTCGACATCATTTTGACGACGTTGACTATATTACCTATTGTAGCCAAAAATGCGAACAGGTATGAAAAAGCAAGGTCGGTCAAAACTGCGGAAAGCACGTCGCTTTCCTTCAGAAATTCGGGCGTTACTCTAATCGCATCGAAAAACGTTATTTCGTATCCGTCGCTGTATGCTTTAAATATTTCGTAAGAAAGGCAAAGGTATTCGGAAATGAAAATCATAACGACTGTCGTGACAATCGAAACAATAAGTCCGGCAACCGAAGCCTTGTTTTTCGTTCCCGAAAAAATTCCGTATCCGAAATTCGCGAGAACAAAAATCACAAGTCCCGACAGGCCCGCAATAATATTCGCCTGGTAAAGCACAAAATAGAGTGCGGCTCCGATTAAGGAAAACAGAAATGCGCCGACTGCACCGCTCAGGATATTTCCGTTGTTTTTGATATCCGTAGGGGCGGGAGCGCTTGCTTCGACGCCGTTAATCAAAGTCGTCGGAACGCTGTCTTGTACCTGCGCAAAAGCGAGATTTTCCGAAGGGGAGTTTTCATCGGGGACAACGGTTTCCGAAGGAGAGAAATCCTGTTTGCCGCATACAGAGCAAAAAACGGAATCGTCGTTTTCCCGATTGTTGCAATTGTTACATTTTTTCATTTCTTATTGCCTTTCATATTTTAATCAAATTAATAACCGCATTCAACAAATATCGATTACACCATATTGAGTATACTATAAAATTCACGTTTTGTCAATCAAAAGCGACAGAAATAAAGAATCGGCGTAAGACAGGAAAAGGATGCATCTTGCGTTTTCGATTTTGAAGGAGTTCCGCATTTGCCGAAAAGATAAAAAGGTTTAAAATACTATATTTCAATCGGATATTTGACTTGCGTTTTTTTCCTGTATTCCGTCGGCGTGACACCGTACTGTTTTCGAAAAATTTGGGTGAAGTAGCTTCCGCCGCAAAATCCCGTCGCAAGTGCTATTTCGGTTACGGATGCACTGCTGTTTATAAGAAATTCTCTGCCTTTTTGCAAACGGTAATTTACAAGATAACAGTTGGGGGTCATTCCCATGTATTTTGAAAAGAGCTTGCAACATTTACCTTCGCTTACGGAAGCTGATTGAGATAAATTCTTTAAGGATATTTTCTTCATGTAATTGCTCTGTATATACCCGAGCATTTCCCTTAGAAGCGAAAAGTCGGGGTTCGGAAAAGTTTTGGGTAAACACAGCTCAATATTGTCACACATCAGCGCCCATAGTTTTAAAATGAGACTCTGTATTTTCAGCGGTGCCGTTTTATCGTTTCGAATTTTGTTTATTTCGAGGATAATATCCAGCATTTCATTTTGCCATTCCGTTTTTCTTTCCAAAAGAACAAAGTCAAGTTCGGAATTGTCGGATATCGGCAACACGAAATCTCTTTCGTATGCGTCGTTTGCGCACAAAAGAAGCGGGAGAAACCTTATACATATAAAGTCACATTCTTTTTTCGATGTCGAAAATCCGAAATGCATTCTTTTACTGTTAACGAATATTCCGCTGTTTTCCGGTATTACAACCGTTTTTCCGTTAACCGTATATTCCATCTCTCCCGAAATCGCATATATAAGTTCAAAGTCGTTGTGCCAATGGGCAAGAGCCATATATTCGGGATATTCCGACAGCAAAGCCCGGCTGACGTATATCGGATAACCGTCATAGCTGTACGTGACTTTTTCGGAATTGTCACGGTTTAAACTCATGTAAATCACAAAGCGTTCCTCGCGGGATTATTATAAAAAAAGGCAAGATATTTATAGAAATAACGTATAACGTATAGTATAATTATAACATAGCGATGCCGTACAGTCAAGGCTGTTATGCGCTGTGGCTGTAAAAAGGATATTTTATTGCGGGGAGGAAATATGAGCGATACAAACTTCGGAAAAAAACTTATAACGCTGGTTCTGCCCATAGCATTTCAGCAATTTATGCTTGCACTTGTCAGTGCATCGGATGCGATTATGCTCGGTATGCTGTCGCAGGATGCTATGGCTGCGGTATCTCTGGCAAATCAAATAACGTTTGTGGAAAATCTTTTTTTGGCTGCGATGACAATAGGACTTTCGATGTTTGTCGCACAGTATTTTGGAAAAAACGATGTGAATTCGGCGGAAAAAATATTTGCCTACGTAATGAAAATCACCGCAATCGTTTCGTTTGTCGTTTTTCTAACCGCATTGTGTATTCCGAGAGTTTTGATGAGCCTTTTGACAAACGAGAAAAATTTGATTGACGGTGGTGCCGTATATCTTCGTTCCGTCTCGCTTTCCTTTCTTTTGACGGGGATTTCGCAAGTTTTCCTATGTGTGGTAAAAAACTCCGGCGGAGCGGTAAAGGCAAGTATAATCAGCTCTGCAAGCGTTGTTATTAATATTGTGCTTAATGCCGTTTTGATTTTCGGATTGTGCGGTTTTTCCGAAATGGGAATTGTCGGTGCGGCAATCGCAACCGTAATTTCGAGAGTAACGGAAGTGACATGGTGCTTTTTTGAAATTTATAAAAGAGGCACCGTAAAATTAAGAATGCGCTACATAATCGGCGCCGAAAAGCTCCTTTATGCAAAATTTTGGAAATACACCGCTCCTGCTCTCTGTAACGAAATTGTTTGGGGAGTCGGGTTTACCATGTATTCGGTTATAATGGGTCACTTGGGCTCCGATGCCGTTGCGGCAAATTCCGTTTCGAATATCGTTAAAAATCTCGTTGCCTGCTTTTCTTTGGGAATTGCTTCGGGCGGCGGGATAATGGTCGGAAACGAGCTTGGTGCCGGGCATTTAAGCGCGGCAAAAGAATACGGCAAAAAGCTGTGCCGAACGGCATTCGTCAGCGGTTGCGTTTCCGGACTTATTTTGCTTCTGTTAAGTCCCCTGATTTTGCACGTTGCGAATTTAAGCGATATCGCAACGGAATATTTGCGTTGCATGCTTTTTATTTGCTCTTATAATTTGATAGGATATGCAATAACAAGCACGACGATTGCGGGAATATTCTGCTCCGGAGGCGATACCGAATTCGGATTGCGGTGCGATGCAATTGTAATGTGGTGTATTACAGTGCCTATCGGGGCGGTGGCTGCATTTATATTAAAACTTCCCGTCGTGTGGGTTTTCTTCATTTTGAATCTTGACGAGATTTTGAAAATCCCGGCGGCATATATACATTATAAAAAATACTTGTGGGTAAAAGATTTAACACAAAACGAAGAAAGCGAGGTTTAAAACAATGTGCGACGAAAAAAGAATTAACGACTGGGAAAGAATGGTGTCGGGCAAACTGTATAATTCGGCAAGCAAGGATATCGAAAAACAACATATGAGAGGGCTGTCGGGATGCGACAGATTTAACAGAATACCGGTGCGTTTTTCGAAAATGAAACAGCGTGCCCTTGAAAAGCTCATCCCGTCCGCAAAGGGAAAACATTTCGGAGTTTTCGCACCGTTTTACTGCGAATACGGCGTTAATATTCACGTCGGCGAAGGGTGCTTTGTAAATTACAATTGCACTTTTCTCGATGTCTCTCCGATAACTCTCGGTAACGGCGTGTGGATAGGGGCAAGCGTAACGCTTGCAACTCCCAATCACCCGTTTGTAGCAAAAGAGAGATTGCCGCAGAATTACCCCGACGGTATGCACGATCTTGAATATTCCGAACCCATTACGATAAAAGACGGATGTTGGATATGTTCGGGTGCCGTTATTTGCGGCGGAGTTACGATAGGCGAAAACAGCATTGTCGCCGCAGGTGCCGTAGTTACAAAAGACGTTCCGGCAAACAGCATTGTCGCGGGTGTTCCGGCTAAAGTGATGCGTCAAATCGACGAAAACGATCGCATGGACGTTTGGGAAACTTACGTAAAGAACGAAACTCCTTTATCTATAAGAAAAAAACAGAGTAAATAAAAAAATCCCCTTTTCTTCCGAGCTTATCGCTTTGGCGAAAAGGGGTTTTCGGTATAAAAACGCAACCGGAGGATTTTTACGTCTTCCGGTTGCGTTTTAGGCTTGCCTATTTGATTATGAAATCCTCAGAATAGGCAAGCGTGTATCGAATTTAAAGCTTAATGCGAAAAATTCGATTTGCTCAGTCCTCGTAAAGTTTGGAATACTTTGTGAGTCTGTCGTATTTTGCTTTTGCGGCAGCTTCCGCTTTTGCGAAGAGAACTTCGGCTCTTTCGGGGAACTGCTGCATAAGTCTTGCATAACGGTTTTCGCTCTTGATAAAGTCAAGGTAACTTGCCGTAGGTTCTTTGGAGTCGAGAGTGAAAGGATTCTTGCCTTCCGCTTTTGCGGCGGGATTGAATCTGAACATCTGCCAATAACCTGCGAGAACCGCTTTCTTCATTTCTTCCTGGCAGTTCTTCATGCCGCCTTTGACACCGTGCATTTCGCAAGGTGCATAGCCGATGACGATTGAAGGTCCGGGATAAGCTTCGGCTTCGACAAGTGCTTTTATCGTCTGATTCATGTCGGCACCCATTGCTATTTGAGCAACGTATACGTAGCCGTAGCTCATGGCGATTTCGGCAAGGTTTTTCTTTCCGATAGCTTTACCTGCAGCGGCAAACTGTGCAACCTGTC
>CAYXMB010000016.1:0-15057 GCA_964466085.1 uncultured Ruminococcus sp. | reverse complement strand
GTTTTCCGTATTTTCGGTACTTTCCGAATTGGCCGTATTTTCCGTCTTATTTACGGTACCGCAGGACGTAACGCACAGCATCATCAGAATCGCCAAAACACACAGTGCCGATTTTTTAACGATTTCATTTTTTGTTCCTCCGAAAATTCCGATATGTGTAACTTTTAAAGCCAAGAGCAATAAATCTCTTTTTTAATCGTTTAATAAATTATACTTTAAAAACACAATGTTTTCAAGGCATCGGATTAAATATCACAAGCGGCAATCGTAAATTTTTTATTTTTTCGGCAAGCGAAAAAAAGGTTTTATACAAGAAAGCGATTTTATTTTTTCGGCATAAAAACCATATTTTTATTGTAATCAAAGCACAGAAAGGCGGCAGAATAATATTGCAAACGCAATTTACAAAACGGAGGAAAGATAATGAACGTTATGCACAACAACGGAAAGACGAAAATCGCAAAAGGAGTTGCCGTCGGAATTGTCATCGGAAGCGCCGTCTGTGCCGTCGCTATGGGGTGCGGTGCAATGAAGCCCAAAAAGAATTCCATGAGATACAAAGCGGCAAGCGTGCTTGACACGGTAGGTTCCGTTATGCAAAACATCGCCGACTGCGCAAGATAAAAAAAGGGCTGAGTCAAAAGCTTTTCGACAAGCTTCCGGCTCGGCCTTTTTTATTAAAAATCGATGGAGTCAAGAAGCTCCTTGAGACTTTTGAGATCGTCGGCACTCAACGTGATTCCCTTACCCATTCTTTCGTGAGTTTCATCCCACGTCCGAAGGTCGTAAACAGGCTCTCTGCCGTTCCAGCTGATGAGGTTAAGCTCTTTTACCCAACCGTTGTTGGTCTGCGAAACGACGCCGAGTTTTTCGACGATTTCATACTTAAATTCGGGCATTGTTCTTCTCCTTATGCAGATTATGAAAATTTATATGACTTTCCTTTGACAAGGTATCATTCGAAAGTAAAAAAGCAAGGCAAACCGTCGACGTATTTTATCGGATTTTCGCCGTAAATAAGCGGTTTTATGTATTCGACACATGCCGATGTAACGTTATTTTTTTCCGCATTTATATATTCGTCGGGAACACACTTGACGGCATTGGCAATGCCGTTTATCTTTCTCGGCTCATATTCGACGGAGTAAGGATTATCCGAAACTCTTACAATCGACATCATGGAACCGCTTTCACCGTCAAGTGCGGCACATGCGGCGGCTTTGCCGACGGCAAACGATTCTTTTATATCGGTTTCGGATGCCGCATGAGATGCGCACCTCTGCGAGATATTCAATTCAACCGAACGTACTTTGCAACCGATTTTTTCTTTAATATAAAGTTCAAGCGCTTTCCCGGTGCCCGATAAATACTTATGACCGAAAACGTCCGAAACTCCGCTTTGCGTACCTTCTCCGACGTAATGACCGTCGGCAAGGCGAAGTCCTTCCGAAACCGCAATTACAACGTTCGGGTGCTTTGACAAAGCGGTTTTGACATCATCTAAGAACTTTTCAAACGAAAAAACGCATTCGGGCAGATAAATGTAATCGGGGCCGTATCCCGTAATATTCTTACAAAGGCCCGCAGATGCCGTAAGCCATCCCGCATCACGCCCCATTATCTCAACGACCGTCACTGCGGGAACGGTGTATACCGCACAGTCCCGAACGATTTCACATAAAGTCGTCGCAATGTATTTCGCCGCAGAGCCGAATCCCGGAGTATGGTCCGTGCAATCAAGGTCATTGTCGATTGTTTTCGGCACGCCCATTATATTCATTTTCCACTCGCTTTGTTCGGAATACCGAGTGAGTTTTAAAACGGTGTCCATAGAATCGTTGCCGCCGATATAAAAGAAATATCTTATATCGTATTTTTCGAAAAGCCCGAAAAGCTCTTCGAAAAACGCAGGATCGTCTTTCGGCGACGGAAGCTTCTTTCTGCACGAACCGAGAGCAGAAGCCGGAGTTGACGAAAGAAGTCCGAGCTTTTCGGCATCGGCGGCGCCGTCTTTCGAGAAAACATCGCTGAGATTTATGAGTTTTTCGGAAAGAAAACCTTCTATGCCGTTTTTCATTCCGTAAACCGTTTTGACGGCATTACTTTCGATAAGTCCGCTTATTACGCCCGCAAGGCTTGAATTTATGGCGGCAGTCGGTCCGCCCGATTGCCCGATGACGGCATTTCCCGTGAGATTTTTCATACTTTTTTCGCTGTCCGGAAAGGCTCCTTATTATATATTACTATAAGTGTATCATATATATTTCCAAAAGTCAATAATACGGAATGAAAATATTTGCCCCTCTTTACCGATTGTGACATTTTTTTTGCTTTTTTCAAGGTATTATTTCAATATAAAAAGAAAGGATGCGAAAATTTTGGAAACAAGAAAAGAAATTGCAGAATTCGAATTTACCTCAAACGTTTTAAAAGCGACGCTTTGCGGGGAAATAGACCACCACAGCGCAATCGGAGTAAAGAAGTCCGTAGATTCAAACCTGTATTCGAAGCGCCCCGCCGTTTTGTGCCTCAATCTCGAAAAAGTGGGCTTCATGGATTCGTCGGGGCTCGGACTTATTCTCGGCAGATTTCAGCTGTGCCGTGAGCTCGGCATAGCTTTTGTTCTTGAAAATCCGAGTGATAACGTTATGAAGATTTTAAGTCTTGCCGGTTGCGACAAGTTTATTCAAATCAAAAAGGGGGATACAAAAAATGAAAAAGAAAAGCAAAACGGTTAACAGCGCAAAGCTCACGATTCCATCTCTTTCGGTCAACGAATCGCTGTCAAGGTCGTTTATCGCCGCATTTATGATGCAACTCAATCCGACAGTCGGCGAGGTTTCCGATATGAAATGCGCCGTATCGGAAGCCGTGACGAATTCGATAATACATGCCTATGAGGGAAAAGTCGGCATAATAACCGTTAAAGCCGCTCTTTCGTCGGACAGAGTGCTCACGGTCGAAATTTCGGACAGGGGCTGCGGAATCGAAAACGTCGAAAAGGCATTGCAACCGCTCTACACAACCAACACCGACGGTGACAGAAGCGGCATGGGGTTTACCGTAATGGAAACCTTTACCGACAAAATCAAAGTCACGTCGAAATGCGGTAAAGGGACGAAAGTTAAACTTATAAAGAAAATCAGCGAGTAATACATGGAAAGAACGGGAAAGCAATATTCCGACAATTCGGATTACTTAGAAGCGGCGGCAAACGGTGACGAAGCGGCTTGCGAGGCGCTTGTGAAAAACAACTATTCCCTTGTGGCATCCGTCGCAAGAAGGTTTCAGGGGCGAGGATGCGAACTCGACGACCTTATACAAATCGGCATGATAGGTATGCTGAAAGCGATAAGAAGTTTCGATATTTCGAGAGGTTTTTCTTTTTCGACTTACGCCGTTCCCATGATAATGGGCGAAATACGAAAATTTCTTCGTGACGACGGCCTTGTGAAAGTCGGAAGAAAAAGAAAACAAAACGCATATGCCGTCGCAAAAGCTTCCGAAAAATTCGCCGTCGAAAACGGACGTGAAGCTAAAATATCGGAAATTGCGCAAATAACGGGACTCGACGTCAAGGACGTAGCGGAAGCCATCGAAATTTCTTCCCCGATTGTTTCGACATCCTCTCTCGTCGGCGAGAACGGCACTTTGGCACTTGAAAACACGGCGGCTTTGTCCGACAACTCATTCGACGCCGAAATCGAAAAAATAGCCCTTCTCGAAGCCGTAAAGCTGCTTGACCCGACAAAGCAAAAAATCATCATGCTGAGATACTACAGAAATCTTTCACAGCAGGAAACGGCGGAAAAGCTGGGGTTGACCCAAGTCAAAATTTCACGTGAAGAAAAGAAAATATATGCTCTTTTGAAAGATAAACTGAGCTAAATAAAATTATTGGGCAAAAACATCATCTGTCCCTGATTTTTCTCATTTCGAGGTAGTATCTTTTGGTGGAGGCGTTACCCATTGAGAAAGTTTTGCGAGGGAGTGCGCCGCGTTTTAAAACGTAGGGAAAGAGTTCTTCTTTTCGCAATCCGTCGAAAAGGATGCCGACGCCGCCGTTTTTGCAAAGAGAAAAGAGAGTTTCTTCATCGTGAACATAGTCGCACGTACCGCCGAATTCGGCGATATAAGCGTCGACAAAATCCTGAACGGCGCCTACGGCAAGGGTGTTTTCGTCAAGGGTGATTTTTCCGCTCAGCGACACACCGCCCGCCGTAAGCTCGACCGTTTTGCAAACTCCTTCTCTTTTTGCGGAAAACATCTTTTCCGAGAAAGTTTTTACGAAGTGCTTTTCATCGATATCGGTTACATATCGGTAAATCGGCTCGAAAACAACGGCGGAATCGTAAATCGAAACAAGTTCGACAAGCGCCCATCTTGCGGCGGAGTTCATCGGAGCTCCGCTTTTCTTTTTTTCTTCCCAAAACGCTTTGGCTGCGGCAAGAGAATGGTTTCCGTCACCGACACCGAAACAAAGAGTTCCTTCTTCCGTATGACGTTTTTCAAGCGCCCGTGCGGTATTTTCGATTTTTTCGGCACCGCCACCGTTTATAACGTAACCTTTTAAGTGTCCTCCGCCGAGCATTAAATCGAAATCGTAATTCGGAGATATGCCCGATGCGACGGAAGCGGCACAGTCGAACAGCTCGCCCTTGTCGTCGTTGACAAAGAGCATGACGTGCGGCATTTCGAATATCGCTTCTTTTCTCACCGCAACTCTCGGAGGCACACGGTCCGCAACCGTTCCTTCGGTAGGCCTGACGGGGAGTTCTTCGCCGCTGTAACCGTAATTTTCAAGATCGACGGCACCGACTATCCCCAAACGCACTCCTAATCCCGGAAGTTCCCTTTCGACAAAAACGAAAGATGACGGATATACCGTACCGCCACCTTCGGCAACAGCCTTCATCTGACACGGAATTTTCGCTTTATGTACGTTTTCTCTGTCGGTACAGAGAAAAGCTTCAGGTAAAATCATATTGTATGCCGACGGCGCACCGCCGACGTATTTTTCAACTTCGTCCCAATAGGAAACGTCGCTTGTATGCTGGTCACAGGCGATAACAGCCCACTTTGAAATATCGTCGCATTTCGGCAAAACGATGTCACAGGCGCAAAAAGAACCTTTAAAATCCATAATTACCTCCGATTTTTTATTTCAGTATACAACATGCGTGTTGAAAAGTCAAGAACACACAAAAATCACATATTATACTTGAAAAAAACACTCCGTTATGATAAAATAAAACGATAAGAAAAGGAGTGATCACAATGACAAGACCGCCGAGAGGACCGAATTACGATAAAATCAGACCTCGAAAACCCAAAGGAATAAAAGATTTACCGAGATACTTAAGAGAAGTTCTCGGCGGATTTTTTCAACGCTTGTTTTATATTTTCAAACTTGTAAAAGACGCCAACAGTTGGATTTTGATTCTCATGATGAGTTATTCGCTCATTGCGGGCGCAATCCCCGTAATATCGGCACTGATATCACGTGAGCTTATAAACGCCCTGACCGATGCCGTCACCGGAAAAGCGGAAAATTTCGACGTAATTCTCAAATTTCTTCTTTTCCAATTCGGATTTATAGTTCTTTCGTCGCTTATCAATTCACTTTACAGCATGATAATCCGACTGTCGGGAGAGCTTGTTACAAATCACATAAAACTGACTATTCTCGAAAAGACAAAAGAAGTCGATATGTCGTCGTTCGATATGCCCGATTTCTACGAAAGACTCGAAAACGCCAGCCGTGAGGCGGGAACACGCCCCATCAGCATTTTACAGTCGGTTTTCAACATTATCTCAACGATAATAAGCCTTGTTTCTTTTATTATAATTCTCGCCGAAGTTTCGGCATGGGCTCCGTTTGCGATGATAGCTTTCTCGTTACCCAGCGCCGCAATAAGCTTTATCTACCGCAAGAAGAATTTCGAATATATGAGAATGCGTTCCAAAGAACGCCGTGAAATGCAATATTACAGCGACCTTTTAACGGATAAGGATGTTGCGAAAGAAGTCAGAATTTTTAATCTTTCCGACACTTTCATCGACTGTTACAAAGAGTCGTTCGGCAAATATTTCACGGGAATCAAGCGTTTGATTTATGCCGAAAACGCATGGTCCGTCGGCATTTCCCTTGCCGGAAGCGCAATAAGCTGCGGACTTTTCCTGTTTGTTGCGAGAATGGTTTGGAAAGGGCTTTTGCAAGTCGGTGACTATACGCTTTACACAGGGGCTCTCAACTCGATTTCATCG
This sequence comes from uncultured Ruminococcus sp., assembly GCA_964466085.1. Lineage (GTDB taxonomy): Bacteria > Bacillota > Clostridia > Oscillospirales > CAG-272 > RUG14199. The sequence goes on along the minus strand of CAYXMB010000016.1, from coordinate 8,790 downwards.
TCGGTTTCAAGTCTTATTTCCACGCTTGCGATGATTTACGAGGGCACTCTTTTCATCGATAACATGATAGCTTTCATGAACGAAAAACAAAGAATAAAGCCGATAACGGACAAGCCCCTTCCGGTAAACAGAGGAATCGCCCACAAAATCGAATTCAAAAACGTTTCGTTCTGTTATCCCGGAACAAACCGTGATGTAATCAAGAATATGAGCTTTACGATAAACGGCGGCGAAACCGCAGTTTTGGTCGGCCTCAACGGAGCGGGTAAAACAACTCTTATCAAGCTTTTAACAAGACTTTACGACCCGACTTCGGGTGAAATATTCCTTGACGGAAAAGATATACGTCTTTACGATACAAGGGAGCTTTACGACATGTTCGGGATTATATTCCAGGATTTCGGCAAATACGCTTTCACCGCAGCCGAGAACATAATGTTCGGCGAGGTAAAGCGGGGTCTTGACCGTGAAGGAATAGAAAATGCGGCAAAATGTGCCGATGCGGAAGCATTTATAAAAAGGCTTCCTAAAAGTTACGATACACCGCTTACGAGAATTTTCGAAGACAGCGGAATCGAACTTTCGATAGGTCAGTGGCAAAAACTTTCCATCGCAAGGGCGTTTTACGGCAGTTCCGACTTTCTTATACTCGATGAACCGACGGCGTCTCTCGATGCAATTGCGGAACAGGAAATTTATTCCGAATTCGAAGAACTTCGCAGAGGCAAAACGACGATTTTCGTATCTCACCGTCTGTCAAGCGCAACGACGGCAACGAAAATTCTCGTAATCGAACGGGGTGAGCTTGTCGAAGAAGGAACGCACCGTGAACTTATGCAAATGCACGGCAAATATTTCGAACTTTTCTCAACTCAGGCCAAACGCTATGTCGACGGCGCAAATTGAGCATAAACTGATAATAAACCCACAAAGGAAAAGCAAAGCAATGAACAACATAAAACCGATTACAGTGAAATTCGGCGGCAGCTCGCTTGCGGACGTCGAACAGTTCAAAAAAGTAAAACAAATAATAGAATCCGACGAGAGGCGGCGTTATGCGGTGCCTTCGGCACCGGGCAAAAGGAGCAAATCGGATACGAAAGTAACGGACCTTCTTTACAAATGTTTTGAGCTTTCGGAAAAAGAAGAAGCCATCGACGAGGTGTTCTCGAAAGTCGTTGAACGCTACGATGCGATTATCGAAGGGCTCTCTCTCGACCTTGACCTTACGGATACTTACAGAAAAATCAAAAACGCAATCGAAAGTCACGCAGGTCGTGATTTTGCCGCAAGTCGGGGTGAATACCTGAGCGGACTTATTCTGTCGAAATATATAGGTTACCATTTTATCGATGCGGCAAGAGTAATTAAGTTTTCCGACGACGGCACTTACGATGCTAAAGCGACGGAAACACTCCTTAAAGCAAAGCTCTCGGAACACAGAAAAGCCGTCATTCCCGGCTTCTACGGCTCAATGCCCAACGGAACGATAAAAACCTTCTCACGTGGCGGGAGCGACGTCACGGGGTCTATTGTAGCCGCATTCTCGAATTCGGAAATTTACGAAAACTGGACGGATGTCGATGCATTTCTGATGAGTGACCCCACTGTCGTGAAAAATCCCAAAGCAATCGAAACGATAACTTACAGAGAGCTTCGTGAGCTGTCGTATATGGGAGCCGGCGTTCTTCACGAAGATGCTGTCTTCCCCGTCCGTGCGGCGGGAATACCGATTAATATAAGGAACACGAATTCTCCCGAAAAAAAGGGGACGATGATAGTACCGAAAGCTCCGCAGTACGACAGAGACACGATTATCACCGGAATTGCCGGAAAAAAAGGCTTTTCCGTTCTGAGTATCGAAAAAGATATGCTTCACAGCGAAACGGGAGTTGCGAGAAGAATTATAGAAATCGTCGAAAAGCACTCTCTTTGCCTTGAACACATGCCGACGGGTATCGACTCGCTGAACGTGATTGTGTCGGGAGACGCCGCATGTGACGAAAAAAACAAAATCGTCGCCGAGATAACCGAAGAAATCGCACCCGACAGTATTTCGTTTGAAAGCGGCCTTGCGCTTATAGCCGTTGTGGGACGGGGCATGGTCCAAAACAGAGGTACTGCGGCAAAAGTATTCAAGGCCTGTGCCGACAACGGAATAAACATTCGCATGATCGATCAGGGCTCAAGCGAAATAAACATTATAATCGGCGTTGCCGACCTTGACTTCACGGCGGCATGTAATGCGATTTACGGCGAATTCGTAAAAGACCGAATTTAAAAAAACAAAGGAGATAATAAAATGGATTGCCTTTTTTGCTCGATAGTAAACGGTGAAATTCCGTCGACAAAGGTTTATGAGGACGATAAAATTTTCGCATTCCGTGACATTGCGCCTCAGGCACCGACTCACATTTTGGTAATTCCGAAGGAACATATTTCGTCGGTTGACGAGGTAAGCTGCGAAAACAGCGACGTTCTGGCGAAAATTTTCGAGACTATACCGAAAATCGCAAAAGCGGAAGGTCTCGAAAACGGATACAGAGTCGTTTCGAACGTAGGTTCCGACGGCTGTCAAAGCGTTAAACACATGCATTTTCATATTCTCGGCGGAAAGAAACTTTCCGAAAAAATGAGCTGATGTATTATTCTTTCGACTGCGACCTTTGGGAAAGGCTCGAATGTGAGAAAAACCCGATAGTTCTTTACGGCACGGGAAACGGTGCGGATAAAATACTTGCCGAGTTCGAAAACAGGGGCATACACTGCGACGGAGTTTTCGCCTCAAACGATTTCGTGCGAAACAGAGAGTTTCACGGCATGAAAGTCGAATCACTCGACCGAATCGCAGATCGGCTCGGAGAAAATATCACAATCGTTTTGTGTTTCGGCTCGTCAAGACCCGAAGTTATATCTTACGTAAAAAGCCTTTCGGAGAAATACAAGCTTGTAATCCCCGAAGTACCGCTCTACGGCGGAGAGCTTTTCAATCTCGAATATCTTAAGAAGAAAGAAGATTGCCTGATGAGGGCAAGAGAGCTTTTCGATGATGAATCTAAGCCCCTTTTCGACGATGCGGTGGCTTTCAGAATTACGGGGGATATAAAGTATCTCATGAGAACGGAACCCTTGCAAAAAGCCGTCGAGCGGCTTGCAAAACGCAAAAAAATCAGGACGGCGATAGATATCGGAGCTTACAACGGCGACACGGCGAAGATTTTCGCAACTATTCCCGACATAAAAAAAATAATCGCCGTTGAACCCGATAAAAAAAGTTTCGAAAAGCTTAAGTCAAATCTTTCGACGTCGGAAGCTGACTCCGAAATTCTGTTCTTTGCCGAAAACTTTGCGGCGTCGGACACCGAGTGCACCGTGCGCTACAGCATGTCGGGCTCTCGCGGAGCGGGACTTGAAGGGCAAAACAGGAGAGCGAAAGAAAATGAGGTTGTCGAAAAACCTCTTGATTTTCTCGGAATAAAAGATGCCGATTTTATAAAATTCGACGTTGAGGGCAACGAGTCGAAAGCGCTTTACGGTGCCGAAGAAACAATAAAAGCGGGAAAAAGTGCCCTTGCGGTTTCTCTTTACCACAGAACCGACGATTTTTTCGAATTGCCGTTTTATATTAAAGAGACTTTTCCCCATATTACCCGTTTCTCGCTTACACGTCCCGAATGCTTCCCTTTTTGGGACTTTACTCTGATTTGCGATTAATCGAATTTTGAACGGCTTGTGAATTATGCAAAATTCGCAAGCCGATTATTTTATCAAAACCGTCGCAATACGGTAGAATAAACTTGTTTGATTTTACAATCGGATTTTCTTGTTACACACGAGGTCATTTTAATGAAAAAGTTCACGGTAACACATATATCGGCGATATCGGTGTTTGCCGTTATTACGGTTTTCCTTATATCGTATTCATCACGTTTCGTAAATACGGACTGCATTGCCGCCGACAGCGAGGGTGAGAGTGGCGCCTTGCAAACGACATTTGCCGAGCGCATATCCGAAAGCGAAGAACAAAAAGAGCCGAGTGATTCGACGATTCGGAAAGATAAAAGCGGCGATGCCGGCATCGGTGAGGAATGAAAAAAACTCTTTGCGTTTCAAATACGCAAAGAGTTTTTTTCATTCAATTAATCAGGTCATTGTAAAAGACCACTTCTTCGGGAAGCCTCAAATTGAGTTTTTCCCGTGCTTTCGATTCGTAATATTCCTCGTCTTTCGGTTCTTCGAGAGTTTTACCGAGAAGATCGATTTCGTCTCTTATTTCCTCGTTTTCCCGTACAAGCTCGTATTTTTCGTTCTCAAGACGGTTCGTTTCAATTTGCATTTTCACAATAAAGAAAGCGCAAAAGCACATTATAAATGCAAGTATAATCGGCGTGAAAGCTCTTTTTCCGAACATATTTCCTCCCGCTTGTCACTTGAATTTCACAATCTCGTGTATCTTTCCGATACACCTTAAAGTATACCTTTTAAATAACGCTCTGTCAATAGCGGAAGCGATTTTTTGAGCAAAAGGCAACAAAAAATTCACGAACGGCTTTTTTACGAGAATTTTAAATGCGGCTTTCAAGACCGAAAAAACGGCGCTCAAAATCACGTCGAAAATAAGTGTTACGAAATCGGCCGATAAGTTCGCCGCTTTCACGACGGCTTTGCCGACGGTTGCGTGATATATTCCGAATCCCAAAACGGCACCCGCAAGAAGAAACCATCTGAATATTCCGTAGTTAAAAACATATAAAAAAAGCGAAAAGAGACAGCCTTCGATAAAAAAGAAGACAATATCCGTAAAGAAAGTCACGGTGTGGGAATATAATTTTCCTCCGCCGCTTTTCAAAACATGTTTTACGCCTTTGGAGTAAAACACGGAAAAATGCTTTTCTCTTTTCGAATTGTCGGCGCCGAGTGCGATTTTTACGATTTTCAAAACGTTATACAGCGCACCCGACAGGATACCGAATACAACGGAATAGAGAAAACAAACGGCAAGCGACTCCATTGAAACTTTGAGAGTCATTTGGAGAAAGCTCCCTTTTTTCTTTTTTCCTTTTTCTCTTTTTCCATATAATAAAATCCGTAAAACTCACCCGTAACCGACAGGGTTTTCGAGCGACTGTCGAAATTTTCGATTTTCAGTTTCGAGCCGTCGACGGAAAGAATACCGTATTTGCACACCGTGACAATCGAACTTTCGGTAAAGCTCAAAACATCGGATATGCCCGTGAGCTCCGCTCTTTCGGCATCGTAAAGAAAAATATTGGAAGGCTCGGCGCTTGCACCCGTTTCGTTTTCGTCAATCACGGCAATATACCTCCGACACGGTTATCTATGTGCTAAATAATATGCCGCGAGCTGCGAAATTATGACTTTGAAATGCCGTCAGATTACCTCGTAAAGGGACGGTGCTTCGTCTTTTCCGACGTGCTCTTTAACTGAAACGACACGAAGCTTCAGTGTCTTTTCGCCGAAAGTGATTTCGATTATATCTCCGACTTTAACGTCGTAAGAGGCTTTTGCCCTTCTGCCGTTAACGCTGACGTGCTCCGTGTCGCACGCATCGTTTGCAACGGTTCTCCTTTTTATTATTCTCGAAACCTTCAGAAATTTATCAAGTCTCATTTTATCCAAGTCCTTATGTTTTGCCCTTCGGCAACGTTAAAGAAAAAGCAGAGCGCAAAACTCTGCTTTTTCCCTGTAAATAGTCAGTCTTTGCAGACCGACGGATTTTAAAAGCAATTATTTGTTAACAAGAGCTTTAAGAGGTGCACCTGCCGAAAAAGCGGGATACTTTGTTGCCGGAATTTCGATTTCGGCGCCTGTTGCGGGGTTACGACCCGTGTGAGCTGCTCTCTCTTTAACTTCAAAAGAACCGAAGCCGATGAGCTGTACTTTCTCGCCGTCTGCGAGTGCGTTTTCGATAGCCGCGATTGTTGCCGATACAGCTGCTTCTGCGTCTTTTCTCTTAAGTCCCGCATTTTTTGCTACTACTTCAATGAGTTCTGTCTTATTCATTATGATGAATCCTTTCTCATAAAAAATATTATTTAACCTGTTGTTCAGGTTTGTCGGTAATAGTATACCATTATTTTCAACATATTTCAAGTGTTTTTCAAAAAAATATTGCTCAAAACGATGAAAAACGCCGTTTTCAAATTAATATGGCTTGTTTTCCGTGCGGATTTTTAAAAATTCTCAGATGAGTTTGCGTTTTTCGAGTATTTTTGCGATTTTTTCGCCTTTCGGCAAAAGTGTAATATCCTCTTTCGTGATTGCCTTGAGAGCGAAAACCGCAACGAGATAAACGACAACCGCAACGGCAACCGCCATGAGAGTTATAATTTTGGCGATACCGTCGGCATTCGGTATAACCGACGTGAAAAGCTTATAGGAGCCCCACGCAGATGCCGCCGAAAGAACCGCCGAGACGAAAGGCTTTAAGAATATCTTTCCGATATTGGGAATATAGCCGATTTTCTTTGCGACAAAGAAGAAATTGAGAAGCATTGTGGTCAGGTAGCAAAGGAATGTTCCGATGGGAGCACCGAACATTTCGATTCCTTTCGTGCCGATGAGAAAATAGCTTGAAATAAGTTTGACACATGCGCCCGAAAGCATCGATACAATGGGATAAACCTGAAATTTATGCGACTGAAGGAAAGAATTTGTCACCGAGAGCATCGATAAAAAGAAAATCGACGGTGCGAGAACCGAAAGAAGCGGTCCTGCGGTTTCGGACGAGCCTTTCGGGAACAGAAGCGAGAGAAGCGGAGGCGAAAGCACCGACATGCCGAGTGCGCACGGGAGCGAAATGATGGAGCAGATTCTGAGAGAGCTGTTCATCGTGCTTTTCGCAAGTGTTTCTTTCTTACCGGCAACATAGGATGAAAGAAGCGGTACTATCGATGCCGTTATCGGGTAAATGAGGGACGGCGGAAGATTGAAATACGTTACGGCAAGAGTTTTGTAGTTGCCGAACATCGTCGATACTTCTTCCGTCGTATATCCGAGAGACTGAAGCCTTGACGAGAGAATCATTCCGTCGATGACGTTTGTGAAGCTCATGACAGAAGAACTTATCGTTATCGGAATACCGATTAAAAAGAGCGTTTTGATAATTTTCTTCGTCGGTGTTACGTATCCGTCATCGGCAACGACATTCAAAGAGGCGTTGTAAGCCGATTCGTTGAAAAGTCTTTTTCTTACAAAAAGATAAGTCATGCCGAGCGCCGAGCCTATCGACAGACCGATTAACGTGAATGCGGCTATAACGTAGGGCTCGAATCCTTTTGATTTCGCCCAAAGAGCAAACGTGATTCCGAGTGCGAGCTTTCCGACAGCCTCTATAACTTCGGAAACAGCCGTAGGTCTCATTTCCTGGTGACCTTGAAAATATCCTCTGTATGCGCTTGAGAGGCAAATGAAGAACAGAGTCGGGGCTATTGCCATTATGCTGTATCTCGAATCGGAGAGCTTATAGAGGTTTGCAAAGCTTCCCGAAAGCAAGAACATAATCGCCATTCCGACAAGCCCTATAAAGAAGAAAATCGAAAAAACGACTTTAAAAATCTTTTTTGCGTCCCTGAAATTTCCCTTTGCTCTGCTGTCGGATATCATAATGGAAACGGCAACGGGAAGTCCCGCCGTCGAAATCATATAGAACCACACGTAAATGTCGTATGCGGCGCTGTAATATCCCATGCCCTCGTCATCAAGTATCGACTGCAAAGGTACTTTGAGAAAAGCGCCTATGACTTTAACGATTATATTGGCAAGGGCCAAAACGATTACGCCTGAAAAGAAAAGTTTTTTGGTATCTTTCGCACCGACGGATTTTACGTCCTTTGTCCCCGTATTCGGCATATTTGTTTTTTTTCGGTCGTTGTTCATATGTAAAATCTCCGTTATCCTATGAATTCTCTGAATACCGAACCGAAAGGTATCATATTTTCGGTAATATATTCGTTGGTTACTTTTTTGATTTTATTCGTTATCTCGTCGGCACACGGCAAGTACTCAAGCATCGGAGTGCTTTCAAGTGCGGGTATCAGGTATTTTCCGATAATAAACAACTCGTACGGGAGAAACGAATTGATTTTACAGTCGGAATTTGCCGAATAAGGAAGAATGTTCGAATCTTCGTTCCGTCTGACGTCCTCCCAAAGCCCGAAAGTGCGGTAAGCATCGGTTGCCCTGAATTTTCCGTCTCTCACAATACGCCTGAAAAGCCTTATGTCTTCTTTGGAAAACAAAACTCCGTTTGCCATCGCTCCGTCGGCAACGTTTATGAAAACGCTCTTATAGCCGAAAGGCTTCAGCATTGAGGTTACTTCGGGATAAACCGCCTGTATTCCCTCGAAAATATATATATCGTCCGAGCTCGGCAAATATTCTGTAAGCGTCGCTCTGACTCCCCTTTTCATATCGAACGTCGGAAGATAAACTTTCTTACCGCAAAAGAGTTTTTCGACGCATTCGCCGAAATACTCAAGGTCGATTGCGGCGGCGCTTTCGAAATCGGGGTTTTCCTCATTTCGTATATTGTCTCTGTAAAAATCGTCGATTGAGAGCACTCTCGCTCTGTAACCGTTTCTCTCAAGTAAATCGGTAAGTTTTGCCGACAGCGTCGTTTTTCCGCTGCATGTAGGCCCCGCTACCGTTATGATTTTCGGCGCAGTGGGGGATATAACCGTATCGACGGCATCTGCCAGCATCTTTTCAAATTCGCTTTCGCAAAATTCGACGTAGTCTTTTGCGCTTTTTGCGGAATTTATATTTACG
>CAYXMB010000015.1:0-15163 GCA_964466085.1 uncultured Ruminococcus sp. | reverse complement strand
TCGATGCAACCTGCGGCATTCGGGAAAAGTTTTTTGAATCTTTCTTGGGCACTTTCGTAAGTGTCTCTTGATGTTTCGCTTTTGAAATACATTTTCTTATCCTTTCGGGAATATTATTTTTTGCCGTCGCCGTTGATTTTTTTGGACAACTCGGCATTTCTGTATCTTCGGTCGTAAGTAAGTTCTTCGCCTATCCATTCGGGAAAAACGGCACTTTTCGCCGCTTCTTCGCTTTCGAATTCGAATTCGCAAACGATATTTCCGCAAAGAGCACCGCCGTAAACGTCGAGCTCGGCGCGGAGTCCGTTAACCTCAAACGAATAGCGTGTTTTTTCGACCGCATATGTCCTTTTGCAGTTTGAAAGAAGCTTTCTCGCCTCGCTTTCGGAGACGGGATATTCCCTCTCCTCCCTCACGAGAGTACCTTCGCTCTTTTCCGTTACTATAAATTGCGACGAGTTTATTATACGCAATCTCTTTTCGGGAGAATACGACAGATACCACTGAACGATTTCGGAAACTTTTGCCGACGATACGTCGGGCATATATTTCACTTTGAACTTTCTTTCAATCTCCATATGGGACTCCTTATTTTAATATAATTATTGTAGCATACGTCTCGGTTTATTTCAACCGCTTTTTAAGATATTTATTATTTTTTTGCCAAAACCGAAGCTGTGAATCCGACGCTCGCTCCCGCCGAAAAATTAAAAGCTTGACTAAAACGTAAAAATAATGTATAATATTAATCCGCCTATGAAAGAATAAATTCTTCTCTTTTGAATTCAATGCACAAAATTTTCGGTGAAATAGGAACGAACCGCTTTCCGCCGACGTTTTGTCGCACGTACCGAAAGGCATATCTCATGAAAACAAATTACAAAAACGATGCTGATTTACCCATTGAGGAGGTTCTGAAAAGCATTTGCACGATTTTCGGGATTCCGGGAGAATTCGTAAGTTTCGAGACCATTGTGATGGGAAACATAAATTGCACGTACAAGGTTACCTACAGGCACCCCGACGGATTTCTTAAAAGTTACGTTGTGCAAAAGGTAAATATGTATGTATTCAGAAAGCCCCGTCAGATAATGAGCAATATAGATTATATAACGACCTATATCAAAAATAAAAATGCCATGAACGGGATAACCGATACGAGAACCTACATGCATTTTTATCACACTCACAACAACGACAAGAGAAAAAATTATTATCTTGACAATCATCACGGATTTTGGAGAATAAGCAAATATATCGAAGGTTCCGTTACATATAACGTTTGCGACAATCTTTTTGTTCTGGAAGAAGCCGGCAGAGCTTTCGGAAAATTTCAGAACTCCCTCTCGGATTTCGATGCCCAAAAACTTTACGAAACCATTCCGCATTTCCACGACACGAAAAAAAGAATGGGGGATTTCTTCTGTCACGTCAACGAAGACAGCTGTGACAGAGTCGAATCGGTCAGCTCCGAAATAGATTACATCGCATCGGTCAGGGAAAGAGCGTGCGAGTTGACCGAAATGCTCGAATGGGGAGAACTCCCTCTCAGAGTAACTCACAATGATACAAAAATCAACAACGTGCTGTTCGACAAGGATACCGACAAAGCGCTTGTCGTTATCGACCTCGATACGGTTATGCCCGGTCTTGTCGCTCACGATTTCGGGGATGCGGTGCGTTTTGCCGCAAACTCCGCCGCCGAAGACGAACCCGATATAAATAAAGTTTCGTTCGATCTCGAAAAATTCACGGCTTTCACGAAAGGATTTCTTCCCGAAGTGAAAGAAGCATTGACCGAACGGGAAGTCGAAACTCTCGCACTCGGTGCGCTTACAATGACGGTTGAACTTGCCGAAAGATTTCTCGACGACTATATAACGGGAGACAACTATTTCAAAATCCGTTATCCCGGTCACAATATCGTCCGTGCGAGATGCCAGATAGCTCTTGCGAAAGATATCGAAAGAAAGTTCGACGAAATGCAAAAAATCATCTATGACGTTTACAGAGGAAATGTCCTGTAAACTCCCGAAAATACAAAATCCGAAGAGCCGTGCGTGACTTGTGCCGTTCTTCGGATTTTATTTTTTAAAGATAAACGAAATACCGTAAATTGCCGCTATGTGAATCGGATAGTAAAAATAGAAGAAGTATTTCAAGTTGCATTTGCCCCGTTTACCGTTGTAAAGGGCAAGCAGAGGAAGCGCCGAAAGAGAAAACCACTGAATTGTTCCGACATTGAGAGATACAAGGCAACAAACGGCGGCGCACGAAAAAAGTTTCAAAGATTTTTTCTTCGGAATATATACTGCAAGCGGCATCAGAACACCGAAAGCTCCGCCGTCGAAACTTATCGGTATTTTCAAAAATTCATGCATACCGAAAGTCGTAAAAAGTGCGGCGGCTACGGTGAGAGAAAAGAGCAAAATCCCGACGGGACGGTGCTTTGAGTCTTTTGCCAATTTATCGTATGACAAGCAAAGAAGAACCGAAACCGAAAAAGTTATGAAAATATTAAAAAACAGATTTCTTTCGAATGCGAAATAAAAAAGCTGAATCGGAATACCGAAAGCCAAGAGACGCAAAAAATATCTCCGTCGGTCTTCGGTATAGGTACAACCCTCGCCTATCATATAAGCGAAAATCGGAAGCGCCGTTCTGCCGACAATTCTCAAAACAAGAACTTCCGGAAAGAGAATCATGCCGATATGGTCGGCTGTCATCGCAACGAGAGCCGCGATTTTAAGAGCATTTGAGGAAAGGCGCGGGAATTTTTCCATTTATCTCATGTATTTCGGGATATATTCCCCGTCATAAGCGACACCGAGATACGTTCTGTAAACGTGAATGGTATCGTAAATCGGCTTCCACTTCGACTCTCCGCCTGCACAGACGAAAATCCAGACTTTGTCCTCCCCGACAACCTTTGCGGCGCTTACAAGGCAGTTTCCGGCCTCTCCCGTATATCCCGTTTTCCCCGCAAAAATTTCGATTTTATCATCGAATTCATCCTTTCCTTCGACTCTTGAAAACATGGTATCGTAAAGAGTTATGCCTTCGGGATGTTCGGGGGTTTTCGACGTGACGTATTCGTATGTACCGAGTATTTCTCTTAAAGTTTCGTTTTCGAGAGCGGCTTCCATAATAAGCGCAATATCGTGACAGGTCGAATAGTGATTGTCGTCGTGAAGTCCGCTTGCGTTTGTGAAATGTGTTCCGACAAGACCGAGTTCCGAACATTTTTCGTTCATTAGGGTCGCAAAGTTTTCTTCGCTTCCCGCAATGAGCACCGCAAGACCTCCCGTCGCATCGGCTCCGGACGGCAAGAGAGTGCCGTAAAGCAAATCTCTTACCGTGACCACCTCTCCCGGTGTAAAGCCGGCAACCGATGCGTTTGCGGCGGCAAGGGGGGCTATTATTTCGTTTGTCATTGTAAAAGAGGCATCGAGGCTTTCGCATTTTTCGACGGCAACGAGAGCCGTCATGACTTTCGTCATCGAAGCGGGATATATTCTCTCCTCTCCGCCCTTATCGGCTACTACGGAGTTTTCCGCAGTGTCGATTAATATTGCATGGGTGCAATCTATACTTGTGCCGAGCTGTGCCGTCGATTGCGAATATTCGGCGTATTTCACGCTTGCGGTATCGGGTGCGTCCGTATCGCTTTCGACTTGGCTTTCGGTAATTTCCGCAGACGTGCTCTCCTTTTTGGGAGCGTTTGGCAAATCTTCGATATGCTCCGTGAAAGCGAATTTAAGTATAACGGCAAGCAGAACCGCCACAACGACGAGGACCGACGCTATAACGAGTACATCCCGACGGTTTTTCTGAACTTTCTTTGAAGGGGTATCTTTAAATTCTCTGATGCCTTTTCTTTCGTGAGTGACGTGGGAGCGGTCTTTTTTGCCGAGTCTCGGATCGCTTTTCTCACGTCTTTTTTGCGCATTACCCGTGTGACGCCCTCCGTATGGGTCGCGACGTGGGTCGGCATAACCGGTACTTTGCCGAGCGCCTTGCGTTCTTTGACCGCTTCCGAAGCGTGGCGCACCGTATTCCCGCCCGTTTGAACCGCCGTGTTGTCCGTCTCCGCTTCTTTCCCGATTATTCGAGACTTTTCCGACATACTTGCCGTCTCTCGTATATACGTTGCCGTATCTGTCGACGAAATAATCGTTTCGGTTACCGCCGTTACCGTTCATTGCAATACTCCTTTCGCATTTTCTTTCTCTTTGTATTTTAGCAGATTTTGAGTTTTATGTCATCACTTTCGGCAAATTTTCTTCCTTAAACCCGATTTTTCTTTGCTGAAATCCGATTTTCGGCAGATTTCGCAGCCTGTGAAAATTTTTTCGGAGTGTTTTGCCGAGAAAATTATGATTTGTCGCCCTCGCCGATTGAAAGCCCGAACGGTCTGCCGTTTAGTGCGGCTGAAGTTTTCCAGCTTTTGATTCTCGTTTTCATTTCTTCGATGTCAAGCACACCGAAAGCAAAACCTTTTCTGACAAGCTCTGCGGGAAGAAATTCGTCGTATTTATCGAAAAGAGGAACCTCCGTCCGATAAACGAGTTCCATCGGAGAAAACGGTTTTTCGGCCTCTGCCGCAATCGTGTCGAAAAATTCAGCTTCGCTTGCCTTCATTTTAAATTTAATAAAATAAGGTCTTGATGCTTCCACGTCCGATATGCCGAGTTTTTCGGCGCATTTTATTTTCAAAAATCTTTCGAGAGCAAGGAAAGCGTAAGTACCGAGCCAAGGAAAAAGACACCATACCTTTCCCTTAACGGTGTTCTCTCCGCCGAGACATATAAGCGGTTTTTCGCAAACAGCCGACCTATCGGCGCTTTCACGGGCTTTGGCAAGCCTTGCCGTCGCATTGTGCATAAGGTAAGGATACACCGTGTCTTCGACAAGTACTTTTCTCATTCTTTCGAGAATTTTTGTATTGATGTCTCCGGCACATTGGCCGAAATAAGCGGGAACTTTCCCTTTCACGGGAGAACAGTACACGAGGTGTCGCTTGTAATCGACTTCTTCGACAAGCCAAACATGTCCTGCGATAGCTATTTTTTCGCCTGCCGGAGGAGGCATAACGATTGTGCCGAGCTCCTCCGAATCACAGCGAACGGAAAATTCCTCGTTTTCCGCAAATACGGCGTAAAATTTGAAAGAGTTGACTTGCCTCTCCCCCGCAAGCCCCAAAATGAGGCTTCCCGTTTCCGTTCTCTCTATGTGGTCGATTTCTATCAAATGGCGGAGTAATGTGCGAAAATCATCCTTCGTTACTCTGAAAAACGGCGGCAGAGTCAAAACTTTTGCGGCAAGAGCGGCGGGAGTCATTTCGCCCGACGACGCCAAAACCGAAAGCGTTTGGTGATACAGGAGACTGTAGGGAAGTCTGTCGATGCGGGGAGGCTCAACCCATTTTTCTTCTCTGTAAAGCTGAATCAAGGCAATGCCCTGCAAAAGTTTCCAAGGGACGGTTGTCGGAAACAGCGCCCTCGCTTCGGCCATTTCCTCTCTTATAACAAACCACATTTCGGGCGGCGTACCCCTTCTTCCCGTTCTTCCCATTCTTTGCAAAAAGGAAGAAACGGTATAGGGGGCATCTATCTGAAAAGCTCTTTCGAGCCTGCCTATATCTATTCCGAGTTCGAGAGTTGCGGTCGTAACGGTCGTCATGAAGTTTTCCTCGTCCTTCATTGCCGATTCCGCAACTTCCCGATACGAAGAAGAAAGATTGCCGTGATGAATGAGAAAACGGTCCGCTTCTCCGTTTTTTTCGCAATATCCTCTGAGCGAAGTCGTAACGGCTTCGCATTCCTCTCTCGAATTGACGAAAACAAGACATTTTTTATGCTTTGTGTGTTCGAAGATATAGCCGATTCCGGGATCGGCATTAAGCGGCGCCTTGTCGGTCGGCTCATCCGGCACGTCAAGAGCGCCTTCTATATACGTGTTTTCCGCCGCCTGAGGACCTTCGTTGTAAAAATGTTCCATTGAAAGACGCCATTTCACGGGCGGCGCCTCTATTTTCGGTATAACGGTTCCTCTCCCGGTGCCCGCCGCAAGAAACATCCCGGTTTTTTCGGGATCTCCTACGGTTGCGGAAAGCCCTATTCTTCTCGGATTTACGTTTGCAAGACGGGACAGACGCTGTATAAGGCATAAAGTCTGAGCTCCCCTATCCCCTCTCATCATCGAGTGCACCTCGTCGATTACGATAAACCGAAGATCGGAAAAAAGTCTCGGTATATCGGAATGACGTCTCATAAGCATTGCTTCGAGAGATTCGGGGGTTATTTGCAAAATGCCCGACGGATTTTTGAGCATTTTACTTTTGTGAGATGCCGAAACGTCACCGTGCCAATGCCATACCGGAATATTCGCTTCTTCAAGAAGTTCGTCGAGTCGCTGAAACTGATCGTTGATCAGGGCTTTCAAAGGGCCTATATACAACGCACCGACCGATTTCGGCGGGTCCTCGTCAAACAGCGTTAAAATCGGGAAGAATGCGGCTTCCGTTTTTCCCGATGCGGTAGATGCCGAAAGCAACACGTTTTCTTCGGAATTGAAAATCGCATCTGCCGCCGCTACCTGTATCGCTCTTAAATTTTCCCATCCGTTTCTGAAAATAAAATCCTGAATAAACGGAGAATATCTGTCGAAAACGTTCATTCCGTTCCTCTTTTATTATATCTCAAATTCTTCGAATCCCGCTTCGCCGGCACTTGCAAAGCTTTCTTCGGATACGGAAAAAGCTTCCGAACCGAGAATTTCGGAAAACGGCAGACCGGGATTTTGATGCATAATATCGAGAAGTTCTATAAAATCCCTTATTACTTCTCTCGGAGTGATGTGAGTCGATGAGCCAATGCGTGAATATTCGCTCTTTACGAAAGACGCAAGATTGTCTTCGGTTACTTTTACGTCATAATCGAAAAGCACCGCATGAATCGAGCTTAATTTCTCGCAAAGGACGTACATTTCTTCCGCAGTCAGCGGTTCAAGGCGTATCACGGGCGAGAGAAGGTCTCTCATTCCCTCTTTCGAATACTTGCCTTCGGAAAGACGCTGACGCAGCGCTTCGTAGCTGTAAATGCCCCTTCTCGTGTCCTCAAGACATTGCGGAGTTGCGCACATTACGATGCCGAGATACTTTGCTTTTCCCTGAAGCGTGTCGTTATACATGGTCAGCATTTTCTCGTAATTATACTGACGGGTTATCGAATTCGGTATTTTGAAAATATTGACAAGCTCATCTATTAGAATAATAAGCCCGCTGTATCCCGCCGCTTTCAAAAAAGCGGAAAACAATTTAAGATATTCGTACCAATCCTCATCGGAGATAAGAATATTAACGCCGAGTTCGCTTTTGACCTCGCTCTTGAGGCTGTATTCGCCCTTAAACCACTTGACGACTTTCCCTTTTGCCTCGTCGTCCCCGTCAACATAGGCGTTGAAATATATTTTCAGAAGCCTTGCGAAATCGAATCCGTGAACCATATATTCGACCGATTCAACCTCTCGTGAAATAATACCGGCGGCAACACCTTTTATTTTTTCGGGATTATCCGTCTCTTCCGAAGCACGGTTCAAAACACCGCTTATCCATTTGTCGAGAATCAGCGTAAGCGCACCGCCGTCGGGTCTCGTTTTGGTCGACATATTCGCAATAAGCTCTCTGTAAGTCGCAAGTCCCTGACCTTTCGTTCCCTGAAGGCGTCTTTCGGGAGATAAGTCGGCATCGACAACGACAAAGCCTTTATCCATAACGTAATTTCTCACGGTTTGCAAAAGAAAACTTTTTCCGCTTCCGTATTTACCGACAATAAATCTGAAGGACGCACCGCCGTCGGATATAATATCGATATCGTGCAAAAAAGCTTCGATTTCCTTTTCACGCCCGACAGTGACGTAGGGCAAGCCCGTGCGAGGCACAACTCCGCCTTTGAGCGAGTTTATAAGGGTGTTTGCTATTCTTTTCGGTATTGCCGTTTTTTCAATGCTCATTTTCAATAAGTCCTTTCAAAAAATCCAAATAATATTCTTCCGCCGTGGGCACGTCACCGTCATAGTAAATTACGTTGTCGGAGACGGCATCGAAAAGTTTTTCGTCTATTTCCTCTATTGCCACCGAAAGAATCAGTCCGTATTCTCTCGCAACGCAGTCGGCACTTTCGCCGTTCAAAATCGCTTTTATAATGCAAAGTTCCGCATCGCTCAATGAATACGGATTCTGCTTTGCGCTCTTTTCCGCGTGCTGTGTCGCTTCCGCTTTGTTTTCTCTCCCTCCGGGAATATTTTCCGTCGCCGATGAGGTGCTTTGAGAGCTCACTGCCGTATCTTCGGCAGGCAAAACATCGAACCGTTCTTCGTCGGTAAGCAAGGCCTCTCTTGTTTTTGCCGACGATTTTCTTATTCCGTCGAGAGTTGAAAAATCGATTTTAACCTCTCGCTTCTCTTTTTCGGCTTTTTCGCAAAGCACCTTGTTCGTTGCGTTTAATACGATATCCCGAAGAACCTTCGTTCCGTCGACTTTAAGTGCGGGAAAACCGAGCTGCTCTCTCAGAACCGAATCGGTGTATTTGAGCATTGCCCCGAGTTTCTTGTTTTTCTTCTCCGCGCTTTCGTAACATTTTCTGTACCAAATTCCGTTGAATCTTCGATACTCAAGCGTATCGCAAACGGTGTAAACCTTGTTTTCACGCTTGCCGGCGTCAAAGAAAACGGCATTGCCGAACATGACGTACGACTTATTGCTCATCATGCCGAAAAGTCTTTCGACCAAAGGACGCTGACCTTTTTTCACACAGCTTCGGGAAAAGCTTCGC
Source organism: uncultured Ruminococcus sp. (assembly GCA_964466085.1). Classification (GTDB taxonomy): domain Bacteria; phylum Bacillota; class Clostridia; order Oscillospirales; family CAG-272; genus RUG14199. The sequence continues at coordinate 6,329 of CAYXMB010000015.1, read as the reverse complement.
CATACCTCACATACGACTTTTTTAGTTATTTCCGGATTCGTTTTATACAACTTCGAGTTTTCGATATTATAAGAAGAAAGAGCGGCGAGGGCCGAAAAAAGCTCCTCATCGTCTTTCGGATTTATCAATACGGATAATGAGACTGCGCCGTCATATGTTGCGCATCCTTCCAAAAGAGAAGGCGAAAGAGCGTAATAAACCACAAAATCTTCTGTCCACCTGTTAATGTAGCCGACCAAAACGGGATCGTATCCGCTGTATGCATCGGCAATGGATTTCAGTTTACAAAAAGCATCGGCGGGGCCGTCCGTTCCGATAAGCGCCAACAGCTCGTAAACGTAAACGAAAACGTAAGACAAGGAAACCTTCTCGACAATCCCCCGACGCAACTTCGTTCTCCACGAAAAATAACAGCGGAGCTGTTTTGTGTCCATAGATGCGTAAGTCGGAAAATAGCGTTCGAATTTGACGTAAGTATCGAAGTCGTCCTCGTAATTTGCCATAAACTTCGCTTGAGCGAGAAAGGTTTTCGACGTCGACCCGTAACAGTTAGGATCCAGTGCCAACTTTTTCATATCTTTGATTTCCTGCGGAACGTAAGACGACATACGGGAGGCAGTCGTAATTATGGGCTCGTCCCTGTATACCGTGTCTTCGAATTGATTCCCGAGAGCGGAGTACACCTTTTCCATAATTTCTTTTATAGTATCATCCGAAAGTTTGCTCACACCGTATCTCCTTTCGCAAAATGTGCGGAAAATTCACGTTCCGAATTTAAAACCGCCGAAATCTCGAAAAATACGGGGTTCTTTTTTACATTGTACCATTTTTTCGCTGCTTTTTCAATACCTTTTGCGAACAATTGTTTATCATCTCGCATATTTTTTGAAAAAAAGCAAAAAAATATTGAAAAAGTACTTTTCTTCTCCGAAAAAATGTTGTATAGTAAATAAGGAGAAGTAAGCGGTTTAAAATTCAGTTCAATAGATTTTATCCATAAGGAGATTTAAAAATTTGGATACCTATATGATGATAGTAAAGATGCTGGGCGGACTTGCTCTGTTTCTTTACGGTATGGAAATCATGGGAGACGGACTTAAAAACTCGTCTGCCGGAGCATTGAAAAAAGCACTTGAAAAAGTAACGTCAAATCCCGTTAAGTCCTTCTTTCTCGGCGTAATTATCACATCGATAATTCAGAGCTCGACAGCGACTATCGTAATTGTCGTAGGTCTTATAGGCGCGGGAGTTCTCACTCTCGAACAGTCGGTCGGAATCGTTATGGGAGCCAATGTCGGCACAACGATTACGGCACAGATTTTAAGACTGATGGACGTGCAAGGTTCGGGAAATTCATCGATTTTCGATATCTTTACTCCGGAATCGCTGGCGCCCGTTGCGGCAATTATAGGCATTGTGCTTATAATGTTCGTCAAAAAAGGACAAGCCGGTAACTACGGAATGATAGCGATAGGGTTCGGTATTTTGTTTATCGGGCTTATCGATATGACCGACGCTATGTCCCCTTTGGGTGATTCGCAGGCATTTAAAGATTTGATTATAAAGTTCTCGTCAAACCCGATTATAGGACTTGTCATAGGTATTGCCGTCACGGCGATAATTCAGTCGTCCTCCGCATCGGTCGGTGTACTTCAGTCACTCGCCCTGACGGGAGCCATTAACTTCAATTTCTCATACACGTATATAATCGGTGCCGCAATAGGAACTTGCGTCACTACGGCTATCGTATGCAGCATCGGTGCAAAAGAAGACGCAAAACGTGTCGGCGTAATTCACATCGTTTTCAACCTCATAGGCGGCGGACTGTTTATGGTGGCAATGGAAATAATCCGCAATCTCGGAGGTTTTCCGGGACTTTGGGAAGGAACCGTCACAAGCGGTAATATAGCCGATTTCCAGACGGTTTTCAAACTCGTAACGGCGATTTTGCTCCTCCCGTTCACTCCCTTGCTTATTAAACTTTCGAGAGCGATTATCAAAGACCCCGCAGTCGACGAAGCGGAAGCGGATATTGCCGACAACTTGAAAGAACTCAACCAAAATCTTTTCCTAACCCCTACTCTTGCGCTTGAAGCGGTAAGACACTTGCTCTGTCACATGTGCGAACTTGCACTGAAAAATTACAACAGTGCAGTTTCCCTTCTTTCCGACTTCAACGCATCGAAACTTGAAAAAATCGCATCGAGAGAAGCGCTTCTCGACAGAATGGCGGATGCGACGAACAATTACCTCATAACCCTTTCGCCGAAAATCGAAACCGAGAGAGACAACAAAGCCGTAAGCTATATGCTCCAATCGCTGACCGAGTTTGAAAGAATAGGCGACCTTGCTCAGAATATAGCCGACAACGCACGAAAAATGGCGGGCGAAAATATCGTCTTTTCGGAAGGTGCAATGAAAGAACTCTCGGTTATGACCGACGCCGTGAGAAATGCCATAGAACTTTCCAACAAGGCGTTTTGCGATACCGACTTCGATGCGGCGGCAAAAGTCGAACCTCTCGAAGAAGTCATCGACGATTTGAATGAAATCCTCAGAAACCGTCATGTCGAAAGACTTAAAGAAGGCAAATGCACGGTTAACGTCGGACTTTATTTCTTCGACTTGCTGATTCACCTTGAAAGACTCGGCGACCAGTGTTCCGACGTTGCGGTTTGCGTTCTCGGCCTCAAAGACAGAGAAATTCTCGGCAATGAGCACGAATATATCCGTAACATTCACAAATCGCACGACGGCGATTACGAGCACGAATTCGAAAAGAATACGGACCTCTATATAGGTAAGCTCAAAGAGCTGTTCTCCGCCGAAGAATAAAAAAGCAAAAGGCTTTGCGAAAATCCGCAAAGCCTTTTTCAAATATAAGATTTGATTTTTCTTATTTTACGTCATCGGGCTTTTCGCAAGCCGGAAGGTCAACTTCACCGAGAGTTTTGAGTTTGAATCCGTTAGCCTTGTATTCTTCATAGTCGAAAGCCTCAAGCTCATCGTATGCGAGCTTGTGGAATTCGTAGAAATTCGGCCACCATTCGTACCCGTCTCCCATATTGTGTTCAAGGAACAAGTCCGCCATTTCGATACCGAGATTGTGTCCTATCCAGTGACCGCCCATAGCCATGACGTTGCAGTTGTTTCCGGTTATACAGCGCAGAGCCGCATGAGGGCTCTCGACGACTGCCGAATGAACGTGGGGACATTTGCTTGCCGCAATGTGAATACCCATTCCCGTACCGCAGAAAATAAGCGCTCTTTCGAATTCGCCTTCGGCTATCATAGAGCCTACGCGAAGTCCGATACGGTGAAACATTTCGGGATGTTCTTCGTCTTCGGTTTTAACTCCGACGTCGGTTACGGTCCATCCCTTCTTTTCGAGATGCTCTACGATTGCGTTTTTGAGGGAAACTCCCGCAAAGTCTGCCGCAACGAGAACTTGTTTGTCTTTAATCGTTTTCATTTACGTTCTCCTTGTACGTATAATATTTACCGAAAAAATTCGGTCAAATTTCACTTTAAAATTATTTATCGCACCGATGCTGTGAAAACATCCACGCACCTATTCCCTCGCTTGAACACGCAAGGTCCCAACTCCAGTGAGCGATATTCGGAAATTCGGTGTATCCGATATTTCCGCCGACTTCTTCGATTGCCGCTACCATTTGCCTCGTACCTTCAACGGGAACGGAATCATCGACAGCGCCGTGAAACGTTCTTATCGGAATGTCCTTGACAAGAGCGGCCTTCGAGGGGTCGGCACCTCCGCAAATCGGCATTGCCGCCGCAAAAAGATCGCCGTGACGCATTATAAGGTCCCACGTTGCATATCCGCCCATTGAAATTCCCATGACGTAAACTCTGTTGCGGTCGGCTTCGGTTTGGGTCAGAACTTTTTCGAGTATTTCGAGAACCACTTTGATTTCCCACGATTCGGGAATTTCGTCGACGCTGTAATTAACGTTGCTCCAGGGGGTCATAACCCACTGTTCGTCACGGGGACATTGCGGTAATATGTAAATTGCGTCCCGAACTTCTTCGTTAGAACGGACGAAAACATCGATTGCGGCTCTGAGAGGAAGCTCGTTGTCACATCCTCTTTCGCCTGCGCCGTGCATAAACAGGACAACCGGTTTGTTTTTCGTGCCGTTTTCGGGTATGTGAAGTCTGTAGGGAATTGTTCCGAGATCACACGTATAAGTTTCTCTTGAAAATTCTCCGAGAAAATCTTCGATAGGATATCTTTCCATAAATAAGACCTGCCTTTTTAACTTATACTCAAGTATACCACAAACAAAGTGCTTATTGCAATACACCGACGGAATTTTTTGTGCTTTTCGCGTTCCTTTTTTTCATGAAATCCGAACCTGCAAGCGCCGAGAACGGGAATAACAGACTATATCTTGAAAAATCAACTCGCACTTCCACTATATTTTGAAAAGTAAAAAAAATAATATCAAAATTGAATGAAAAGCTTGCTTTTTTAATCAATATATGATACAATAACAGAGCGTAATTGTTTTAAGTTAATTTTCAATAACATATATACTCGGAGGAAAACAATGTCAACACCTACACTTATTTTCGGAATAGTACTTATAGTTGCCGCAGTCTTTCTTGTAGTTGCGGTTCTTATGCAACAGGGCAAGTCCCACAACCTCTCCGGCACGATAGCCGGCGGAGCCGAGACTTTCTTCGGCAAATCAAAAGGTCAGACCATGAACAAGAAACTCAATACTGTAACAACCGTAGTTGCGATAGTTTTCGTTCTTATCGTTCTCGGCTTCTATGTAACACAGACACCGAGTGACTATGCATCGCTCGGCGACTATTTCAAAGGAAATAAGATTGAGCAAACGGCCGACAGCACGGACGACACGGCAGACACGACAGCTGACACAACGGCAGACACGACAGCCGACACAACGGCAGATACCGCTGCCGATACGACTGCCGACACGGAAGCCGATACAGCTGTTTCCGAAGGCTGAAATAATACCGTAAATTCACAGCGCCGCTTTGGTTTTTCCGAAGCGGTTTTTAATTGGAGGTCACAATATGATAAAAGCCGCAATTTTCGATCTTGACGGCACCCTTGCGGATACGCTTGACGATTTGACAACGGCAATGAACGGAATGCTTAAAGATCTCGGATATCCGCTCCGCACCCGAGAAGATCTTCACCGATTTATAAATCGCGGGGTAAGATACTTTGTCGGCATGTCACTTCCGGAAGGACTTGTCGACACTTGGGAATGCGACATCGTGGACGAAGCGATAAGGCTGTATAAAATGCATTATGCCGAGTGCTATGCCGACAAAACAAAGGCTTACGAAGGACTTCCCGAAATCGTCGAACGCCTTGCGGCAAAAGGATACCGTCTCGGAGTGCTGTCAAACAAGCTGGAAGAATTCGTAAAGGTGACAGTCGACAAACTTTATCCCGATACCTTTATATCGGTTCACGGTCAGACGACTCTTCCCGAAAAACCCGACCCGACAATGGCGTATACGGTTGCAAAAGAGCTCGGCGTCAAGCCCTCCGAATGCGTTTTTATCGGAGATTCGGATATCGATATGAAAACGGGAGTTAATGCCGGTATGATTCCCGTCGGGGTTACATGGGGATACAGAAGCCGAGAGTGCCTTGAGAAAGCGGGAGCCGCAAAAACGGTTGATACCCCTTCCGAACTTTTCGATTTAATTTGTAATTTGGGGTCTTGCGAAGGAGAAGAAAAATGACGGAGCTCTTCGTTTCCGACGTCGGCTTTTTAAAAGACGATAAAGTATTCGATGAGGCATATTCGAAAGTGTGCGCCGAAAGGCAGGCGAAAATCGATGCCGTAAAGCCAAAAGACGACAAGATACGCTCTCTCGGAGCGGGACTTTTGCTGAAAAAAGCTTTTGAAAAAAACGGTATAGAATACGAGGGGGCAAAGTTTTCGTGCAATGAATACGGAAAACCTTTCGTTGAAAACCGAAGCGTCTTTTTCAGTCTATCCCACAGTCGAAGCTGTGTTGCCTGTGCCGTTTCGGATAAAAAAGTCGGTTGCGATATAGAAGCCGTTCGGGACGTCGGCGGTAATTTGGCAAGGCGCTTTTTCTCGGACAGCGAGTACAAAACGCTGCTCCTGTGCCACACGGAAAAAGAGAAGTTCGACGCCTTCTTCGGAATCTGGACCGCAAAGGAAAGCTTTTTGAAAGCTGTGGGGACGGGAATAAGAGTTTCGCTGAAGTCATTTTCCGTCCCGCTTGGCGGCGGCGAAGTTACACAATCTGTAGATGACGGGAAATATTACGTTTTCGGCAGTTCCCGAAAC
>CAYXMB010000014.1:0-15571 GCA_964466085.1 uncultured Ruminococcus sp. | reverse complement strand
TGTTAATCCGAAATCCGAAGAAGCAAGAAATTTTGAGTTTGGCGAATCTTTTATGATAGGCAATGTAAAATTCATATGGAACGAATTCCAATGTCCGACATGCGAAAAAAGAATTCCGATTGATGAAATGAGACGAATCGAGAAGCAGCAAAGGGAACACGAAAGGTAAAACAGCGATAAAATACGTTTATGATGACAAAAAGAAAAAGCGGCGATATTCGGTGAGAATTCGTCGCTTTTTTGAATGAAACAATTTTGCCGATTATGAGCTTTTTGCTTTGCTTCGAATTTTATTTACTGAGGAGCTTGCGGTGAATGCGGCAAAAGGCGTATGCCGCAGTGCGGTAATATTACTCGATACGGGCAAATATAAATGAGGCACACATTTTTGTGCGGTGTGCCTCAGGGAACGGAGATTTTTATTTTCTCCGGTATTCGCAAATTTCGGCGTATAGCCCGTTGCCGTCGCTAATCTTTTTTATCGGGAAACGGTCGAATTCCGACTTGTCGAAGAACGGAAAAAAAGTATCCGCTTCGGCTGTTGAATCGACTTCCGTAAGATATATTTTATCGCAATACGGCAAAAAAGATTTGTAAATTGTACCGCCGCCGATTATGAAAATTTCTTCTTTTGAGTTCTTAAAAAAACCGTAGGCTTCGCTTACCGAAGAAAACCACCGAACTCTTTTATCCGAAAAATCGGGATTTCTCGAAATCACCGCATTTTCGCGGTTTTTGAGCGGGGACGGGAGAGAATTATATGTTTTTCTTCCCATGACTACCGTATGTCCCGTCGTTGTTTCACGGAAAAATTTCATATCGTCTTTTATGCTGAAAATCAGATTTCCGTCTTTTCCGAGCTCAAGATTTTTTCCGACTGCCGCTATCATTGTAATCATTTATATCACACTTTCGTTATTGAGCTATCGGGAATGAAATTTTACCCATGTGCCGGTAGTTTTCAATTTTGATATCGGTTATATCTCTTGATGTATCGATTTCGAAGAAATCACGGACGTCGGGATTGATCCAAAGCGTGGGCGCCGGAAGGTCGCCGTCTTTATCAAAGCGTTGTATTTGTTCTTTTATCCCTTCGATTTGGTTAACGTAAATATGTGCATCCTTAATGCTCCAATTGACGGCGCCCGGCTTGAGTCCGGTGCAATGAGCGATAAGGCTTAAGAGAACCGAATATTGAGTTACGTTGAACGGAAGGCCGAGAGGTACGTCACAGCTTCTTTGGTGCACCCAGATATTTAATTTTCCGTCGGTAACATCCCATTCGCTGCTCCATACGCAAGACGGTAAAACAGCGGTATCGACGTAATCGTCCTGCCAGAGCGACATTACCATTCTTCGGTCGGTGGGATTGTTTTTTATCGTATTTATAAGTTTTTGCGTCATGCCGAATTTTTTAACGATGTATCCGTAAGCCGTTCCTATTGTATGTGCCCATTCCTTGCCGAAAAATTTAACGACTTCGGTATCAACAAGCCCCCCTTTGCCATCGGGGATTTTTTGCGTTGCTCTCCAATAACCCTCGTCGTCGATTTCCCATTCGTTCCATATATTTACGCCTCTTTCCCGAAGCCATCTTACGTCGTTCGACTGCTCTTTGTATATCCAAAGCATCTCAAGAATAGCTTGCCTGAAAAAAAGCTGTTTTGTCGTGAGCACCGGAAACTCTTCGGAAAGGTCGAGCGAAAAATGCCATGCCGGAATTTTAACGGAGTTTACTCCGGTTCTGTTTTCGACTTCCGTGCCGTTTGCCAATATTTCCTTGCACAGTTTTATGTATTCTCTATCCCATTTCGACATTGAATTTTCTCCTTATAACTTATCATTATATATAAATGATATCACACAGTGAGACCTGTGTCAAGAAATATTATGCCGTTAACCGCTTTTTTCGGCACCCCTGTATATTTTATGAAAAGAAGGCAAAAATAAGGGTACGACATGCGGAGGTACAACATGGAAAAAAGAAATAAAAGCGAAAATAACAATAAAAAGGTTTATGCCTGCCTTTTCGGTGTTCTTGTTTCTCTTGCGATAATTGTGGGAGTCACGGGAGCGGTTTCAAATCATCGAAGTAACAACGTTCTTGTCAGTGCCGGAAATGAAATAGAGAGCAATGCCGACGTCTTGATAAATAACGGTTACTCCGACAGTATTGATGACGTGTGGCTTGAAGGCAACGGAGACGGTGCAAATGAAGCGGTAAACAAGGAACCGGATACCGAAAAGGTCGACACTGTCGATGCTTTCGAAAGCGATGACAGTGCTTTGCCGAGCGGTGCGGAAGATGAAAATTTCGAAAAAACGGACGGCGTGCCCGACAAATCCGTTTCATCCGATGGTGAAATACCGCAGTTCCGGCCACCTGTCGGCGGTGCCGTAATTGTATCGTTCAGTGATACGACCCCTGTTTTTTCGTCGACTATGAACGACTACAGAACACATTCCGGCGTTGATATAGAAGCCGAAGAGGGAAGTGCCGTTTTGTCGTGCGCGGACGGCGTAATCGGTGCGGTATGGGACGACCCTATGATGGGTAAATGTTTGACCGTTGTTCATTCGGGCGGCGCCGTGAGCACTTACAAGGGGCTTTACGAAACTTTGCCCGACGGAATCGAAAAGGGAGTGTGGGTTTATAAAGGCGACGTCATAGCGGCGGTCGGAGATACCGCTCTTGTTGAAGTAGGCGAGGAAAGTCACGTTCACTATGAGTTGTCGATAGACGGGAAAAACGTTGATCCCGCCGAATATATAGAGTTCAGTGCCGTTATGAATTACGAGGACTGATTTGCGACACCGTTTCACACGAGACGGTGTCTTTTTGCTTTTTACAAGCTTTAAATAAAAAGTCGTTTATCGGCGTATTTAATCCGCTGCGGTTGCAAAAACTGAAAATTCAGATAAAATTGGTAAAAATTACCAAATTGAATGCACGTTTTTTGTGCAAGTTTTTTGGAGGATAATACTTGCAATAAATGGTAATATATGGTAAAATTAAAACCGTCAGAAGGAAATGCCGAACGGCAACCGAAAAACAAATAAAATGTAACGTAGGAGAAGAAAATGAATAATCAAACAAGAATACTTGTTGCGGATGAGAGTTCCGAAGCAAGGCGCAACGTAAGAGAAGCACTTATTAAGTACGGGTTCAGAACGGTCGATGAAGCGAACAACGGAGAGGACGCTCTCGCGATGATAAGCAAAAACAGATACGACGTTGTTCTTGTCGATATATGGCTTTCGAGAATCGACGGTATAGGACTTATCCGTCAGATAAAACAAATGAATTTTTTGCCCGATATGCCGCCTGCGTTTATTGTCGCATCTCTTGTTGTAAATCAAAGCATTTTCGTTGAAGCGACCAAAGCGGGTGCGGCACTGTGCCTGCCGAAACCGCTTGATCTTGCGGGACTCGGAGAACACGTCAACGCTATAGCGGAGAGCAGACTTGCGGGTACTCTTTCCTCCGACACTTCAAGTGCACCCGATATGGAAGCGCAAGTAACAAAAATAATACATCAAATAGGTGTTCCCGCTCATATCAAAGGGTATCAGTATTTAAGAAGCGCCATACTTATGACAATACGCGACAACGACGTTATTAACTCCGTGACAAAAGTTCTTTATCCGTCGGTTGCGAAGAAATATCAAACGACAACATCGAGAGTCGAAAGGGCAATTCGCCATGCAATCGAAGTTGCGTGGGACAGAGGCGATATCGACACTTTGAACAGCTATTTCGGCTATACCGTGCAAAATTCAAGAGGCAAGCCGACAAACAGTGAATTTATCGCAATGATAGCGGATAATCTCCGCTTGAGATACAAAATCAGATAAAGCGCCCATCATATTCCTTTCCATACAGAGAGCTTATACTCTCGGCGGCAGACTCATTTTGTGAGGCTGCCGCTTTGAATTGCACCGGATTTTCGTGCAACAACGGAGGTGTTTTTGCATAAAATACTATTGATATCAAAATTGCGGAGGGATCAATGAAAATCGATAAAAATACAATAGACAGAATATGCGCTTTGCCGGATGATAAGTTGTGGGGAACGGTAAGACTTTTTGCATCTTCGGCAGGTGTAACAGTACCGCCGAGACCCTCCTCGCCTCACGAGGTTGCAAGACTGCGGCGTACTCTTTCGGAACTGACGGAAGCCGATATTTCAAGGGCGGGAGAGCTCATAAAGCGATTTAAGGGGAAAATGTGAGAATGGATTTGAATAACTCATCACTTAACGGTATGATTGAAAACGCAATGAAAGACCCGAGATTTACCGAAATATTATCCGCGCTGCGTGAAAAATCGGAAAAAGGCGAGCTTGACGTTGCATCGGCACTCTCTGAAATACGGGAAGGGACGAACGGCAGTGATAAAAAGGAAGAAAATACAAGTCCCGAAACGGGAAATACCGCTCCCGTGCGAAGTCTTGATTTCAAGAAACACAGACAGCTTATTGCCGCATTGAGACCTTATCTTTCCGACGGAAAGAAAGATGCGGTGGACAATATACTTAAAATCGGGGATATGTCAAGTGCCTTTGAGGCTGTAATGAAACTGAAAGACAAATAATTCTTTGCTTAAAAACAACTGAGGGGTAACTTATGTATTCCAAGAAAAATATGAGGGCGAATTTCGGAGAAGTACCTCCTTTTTACAGCGGCACACGGTTTGAAAAGCATCTCGGAACCGACGGCAGGGAAGAATATTCCCTGCGTAATATAATGCCTTTTGAAATTGCATCTCGGAGTATTCCGGAAAAAGAAAAGGAAAACGGTGCGAAAAGCGAACCCGTTTCGGCATCCGATGTAAAAAAAGAGGTGAGCGAAAGTGACAAATCGGTCGCAAAAAACAATTTATCTCCCGCATTGGCAAACGGTGAAAAGGCAAAGAACGGTGGGATATCCGATATTTTTTCAAAACTCGGAAGCGATGATTTACTTATAATTGCGATAATTATTCTGCTTGCATCGGAAGAAGAGGACAGTCGTGAAATAATTCTGCTTCTCGTTTTCCTTCTCGTGGTGGGGAGATAGTTTTGCTTTGCGAAAAATAAAGATAAAAATAAAAAGAGAGCCGTTCTGTTTCACTTTTCGTGATAAACAAAACAGCTCTTTATTATTAACTTTTATGCGGCATTGCGCTCAATTTGCGACTGTTGAGACCTCAAGTTTCTCCGCCGCATCTTCAAGCATTATGTTGAAGATTCCTTCCGAATAGCTTTCAATGAGCGAGTAGAGGTTTTTTTCGATGTAATCTTCCGAAAGTTCAAGACGCTTTATTATACATGCTCCTTCCGATGTATATATAACGTCGGATACCTCGCCGATTTCAAGTGAAAATGCGGTGCTTTCGTAGGATAAATCCTTGTTTCCCTTTGTGAAGTAACTGCCGTCGGTATTTTTCATCATCAGAGCATCGTTGTTGTACTTGTCAATCAGCAAATCAAAATCTTTGCCGTCTTCTATTTCCGATACGATTTTTTCGATTTTGTCGGCGATTTTTTCTTTGGCGTCGGCATAGTCGTTAACGATGTCATTGGGCGTGAGAGCATCGGGATAATTTACAAGTATGTGCTTCGTTCTGACCATTTCGGAAGTTAAAAAAGCGTCGGTCAGCACGTCGGCGTCCTGCTCTATTTTTCCGTCGGAAATGAGTTTCATGTAAAGCATGTTCTGAAGCTCGGTTGCCTCGACAGTTTTAAGAAAAGTGTCGTACGTCATGTTCTGTTCTTCAAGGTCACGCCGAAGTTCCTTTTCGGAACCGCCGTATTCACCGTTTATAACCGAAGAGACGTAGTCATCGACCCTATCTGAAAGCTCCTCGTCATCAGGTGAAATTCCGTTTTCCGATGCGAGAAGATAAACGGAATAAAGTTTTTTTACGGAATTTACCGTCGACTCGTCAAGCTTTGAATATGCGGCTTCTTTTTCGCCGTCGCTAAGCCCGTTGAGAACGTCGCCTGTAAGTCCGTATTGGATTTCGAAATTTTTGCGGAAATATTCGCAGAGGTCGCGTCGCACCTCGTATTCTCCGACCGTCATTACGATTTCTCTGTCGCTTTTTGTTGACGATGCGATGTTTTCGTCGCATGATGCGAAAAGAGATATTACACCGAGACAGAGTACAGCGGAAATAACGGTTTTTAACGTGTTTCTTTTGGTTTTCAATTCGATTCTCCGTAGATTGTGATTTTTATATTATATCCGATAATATTGAATTATGTATGAACAAAGCGGAGTATTGCCGAATTTTCCGAAAAAATATCGAAAAGAAGTAATACGGAGAGTACCTGTGACTGCAAAAGTGAGAAATGTATCAAAATATGCCATATTATAAGAAGATATGAAGTCTGTTTTTGTATACAATGTTCAACAGTGTTAATTTTTACTGAAAAGTTCAAAAAAAGCTTTCTTTTTTCGGGATTGTGTGATAAAATAAATCTGTATGTATCGATTACATATAAAAGTATATCGGTGCCGCACGTTATGCACCACTCGAAAAAAACGAATTATCACCGCTTTGCGGTGCGGAGGATACAATGGAGAAACTTGTGATTAAAGGCGGAACACCTCTTAACGGTACCGTCGCAATCAGCGGAATGAAAAATGCCGCTCTCCCCATCATTTATGCATGCGTTCTTGTTGAAGGCAAGTGTGTTATAGAAAACGTTCCGAGAGTCAGTGACGTCGAACTCTCTTTTCAGATACTGAGAGATATGGGTGCTGTTATCAGCGAACTTTCGGAGCAAACTTATGAAATCGACTGCACAAACGTTGTTCAGGGGACGTCGGAGCCCGAACACGTAAAGAAGATAAGGGCATCGTATTATCTTTTGGGCGCCGAACTCGGTAGATTCGGAAAATCCCACGTGGTTTTTCCGGGCGGGTGTAACTTCGGCATGAGGCCTATAGATCAGCATATAAAGGGATTCAGATCACTCGGTGCCGAAGTCATAAACAGCCCGTCGGGTTATGTTGATATTACAACTGTCGACGGAGCTATCGGAGGAGATGTTTATTTCGACTCCATCACAGTCGGCGGAACGATGAACGTTATGCTTGCCGCTGTGCTTGCAAAAGGCAATACCGTTATAGAAAATGCGGCGAGAGAACCTCATATAGTCGACCTTGCGAACTTTCTGAACTCATGCGGCGCAAAAATCAGCGGAGCCGGAACCGATATTATAAAAATCAAAGGGGTATCGAAACTTCACAGCTCAAACTATGCGATTATTCCCGATATGATTGAGGCCGGAACGTATATGATAGCCGCCGCCGCAACGGGCGGTTGCGTCAAAGTCACTAATGTTATTCCGAAACACCTTGAAGCCATAACCGGTAAGCTTGAGGAGTGCGGTCTTATCGTTGACGAAAAGGATGATTACGTTGTCGTTATGAGCAACGGCAAAGTCAAAGCAACAAGAATAAAAACGAGACCGTATCCCGGCTTTCCGACGGATATGCACCCTCAAATGTCGACTTTGCTTACAACGGCTCACGGTACGTCGATTATCACCGAAGGGGTTTACGAAAACCGCTTCAGATATGCCGACGAACTTGTGAAAATGGGAGCCGAAGTTAAGGTAAACGGTAGTTCCGCCGTAATATCGGCCGTCGATGAACTTCACGGAGCAAAAGTCCGTGCAATGGATTTACGTGCCGGTGTTGCGATGGTTATTGCGGGCCTTATGGCGAAAGGTGTGACCGAAGTTTACGATATTCATCTGATTGAGAGAGGATACGAGGACCTTGTCGGTAAACTGACGGCTCTCGGTGCCGATATTTCGAAACAAACCGAATAATTCTTCGCTTACGAATAAAAATAGTAATATCCGCTTTTGCGGAGACAATAATAAATAAATGTGAGCTATGCTCGGAGGTAATTATGGAAAAGTTTGAAATCACAAAAGAAACACTTATAGGCGATATTCTCGATGCGGATATTGACAGCGCAAAATTCTTTCTCGAAATAGGCATGCACTGTCTCGGTTGTCCCCATTCAAGAGGCGAATCCGTTGCCGATGCATGTGCCGCTCACGGAACAGACGCAGATGCGCTTGTAGAAAAGCTCAAAGAGCATTTTGCATCTGTCGGTAAATAAGTCGGGCCGGGTATTGATATGAACGCTCTTCACGGCAGACTCGCTGCCGTCGAAAGACTTTGCGGTACCGGAGATGTCCTTGTCGATGTTGGGTGCGATCACGGTTATCTTTCGCTTTCACTTTTAAAAAAAGGCGCTTTCTCACGTGCCGTTTTAAGTGATATCAACGAAAAACCGCTTGATAGCGCCCGCAACGCTTTTTTGAAAGAAAATGCCGACTTAGATGCCGAATTCATTCTTACCGACGGACTGCGGAATATTAACTGCGACGGCGATTTTACGGTATGTATTTGCGGTATGGGCGGTGAACTTATCTCGGAAATATTGAAAAAAGATTCGGAAATCGGAAACAGACTTTCCGAGAAAGCCACACGCCTTATTCTTCAGCCGATGTCACGTCCTGAAGCTTTAAGGCGTTTTCTTTTCGATAACTGCTTTGAAATAGTCTGTGAAACGGCTGTTTCGGAGGACGACAAAATTTATCTGATTATTTCGGCTGTATTCAACGGTACGGCAAGGGAATATTCGGAGTATGACGTACTTCTCGGCACGGGAGTTCCCGACGGAGACGGAAAAAAATATCTCGAAAAACTTCTCGGTGCGTACGGAGTAATTGCCGAAGGTAAGAAAAAGGCTTGTATTTCGTGTGCCGGAGAAGAAAAAATTTCAGCGGAGATTAGGTGCCGAATGGCACGTTTTGAAAAATGACTTCTTACGAATTATATGAAAAGTTGAGCGAAAGATTTCCGGAAAGTCTTTCGTGTGAATGGGACAACGACGGTATAGCCGTTTCTTCGGGGCCTGTATGCAACGTTGAAAAAGTGCTTGTCGCACTTGATGCGACGGAGGGGGCTCTCGAATATGCCGCTTCAAACGGTTTCGATACTGTGGTGACCCATCACCCGATGATTTTCAAAGGTGTGAAAAACGTCACACCCGAAACGAATGTCGGGAGAAAAATTATTTTTGCGATTATGAACGGCATTACGGTGATGGCATTTCACACACGGCTTGATGCCGCCGTAGGCGGTGTCAACGACGCTTTATGCGACGTTCTCGGTATAACGGACTGCTTGCCCTATGGAAACGCCGAGTGCCCTGATATGGGGCGTATCGGACGCGTAGAGGATATAACCGTTTCGGAATTTTTCAAAAGAGTAAAAAAGGCTCTTGACAGCACGTGTCGCTGCTATACTGCGTGCAAGGACGACGTATGTTCGAAAATCGCCGTTCTCGGCGGTTCGGGAAAAGATTTCGTGTATGAAGCAAAGGAAGCCGGAGCCGATGTAATCGTTACGGGTGAGGCATCTTATAATTTTCTGCTTGACGCCGCCGAAAACGGAATAAGCGTCATAACCGCAGGACATTTCGAAACCGAATTTCCCGTTTGCGAAAAGCTCAAGTACGAAATTCTGAAAATATGTCCCGATATTTACACGGAGGTTTATTCCGATTTTGAGGACGGTTTATTTACCGTTTGATTTTTTCGGTTGAGAAGAAATGTTTAAAATATTGGTTGTTGATGACGATAAAAATACGAGAAAACTTATGCGGGCCGTACTTGAAACCGACGGCTTTGCCGTGCTGACCGCAACCGACGGAACATCCGCACTCGATTTGATTTCTCACGAACACGTTGACCTTTGCGTGGTTGATATCATGATGCCGAATATGGACGGGTATGAGCTTACGTCGGCACTTCGACGCTTTGACGAAAATCTGCCGATACTTATGGTTACGGCAAAACAGCTTCCCGCCGATAAGAAAAAAGCTTTTGTAGTCGGAACCGATGACTATATGGTTAAGCCTGTCGACGAGGAAGAATTTCTTCTTCGCATAAAAGCGCTCCTGAGACGTTCCAAAATCGCTTTCGAAAGAAAAATCGTTATCGGCGATGTTATCATAGATTACGATTCGCATACCGTTTCAAAAGGCGACGATATTCAGGAACTTCCTCAAAAGGAATTTTTGCTTCTTTTTAAGCTTCTTTCAAATCCCGGAAAGATATTCACGAGAATTCAGCTTATGGACGAGATATGGGGATTTGACAGCGAAAGCGGTTGGGAAACCGTTACGGTACATATCGGGAGACTCAGAAAAAGGTTCGAAAATTACAGTGAATTTCAAATTGTCTCGGTCAGAGGACTCGGCTACAAAGCGGTGAAAAACGTTCAGGCGGCATTGATATGAATATGGCAAGAAACAAAGCGGAATTTAAGAAAATGATAGCTTCGTTCCGCAACAGATTTAAAAATAATTTTTCACTCACGCTTATGTTTGCGGTAGTGACTTTTTGCGTTTTGCTTGTATCTATGGTTACGGCGGTCGTCATTGTTCGAGTGCTTTATTATTTCGGAGCTATTATCGACGTTTCGATTGAAGGTGACGTCACCGGAATCGTTGTTATTGCATTGCTTATAAGCCTTGTTATCGGAATCACACTGACTGTTTTAACGATGAAATTTCCGCTACGACCTCTCACCAACGTCATCACTCAATTAAACAGATTGGCGTCGGGAGATTACTCGGCAAAGCTTGAATTCCGCGCTCCGCTTAACGTCGTGCCGAGCCTTGCCGAAGTCGAAAAAAGTTTCAATAAGCTTGCGACGGAACTTGAAAGCACGGAAATGCTTCGCTCCGATTTTATAAATAATTTTTCTCATGAATTCAAAACGCCTATAGTTTCGATTGCGGGTTTTGCGAAACTTCTGAAAAGGAATTCGCTGACCGACGAACAGATTAAGGAATACGTCGACGTTATCGAAGAAGAATCTCTCAGACTCGCAAACATGGCGACTAACGTTTTGAATCTTACAAAAGTCGAAAACCAAACGATTTTAACCGATATTACCCGATTTAATTTGTCGGAACAGCTTCGCTTTGCCGTTTTGCTTCTCGAAGGGGTGTGGAGCAAAAAAAATCTTGAACTCCGACTTGATTTCGGAGAATATGAGATTTCGGCTTGCGAGGAGTTGTTAAAGCAGGTGTGGATTAATTTAATCGACAATGCGGTAAAATATTCTCCCGACGGCGGATATCTTGAAATAAGCGTCACCGAGAGTGAAAGAGATTTGACGGTTTGTATTAAAAATCCCGGCGAAATTTCACCGGAGGCAAAACTCCGTGTTTGGAGCAAGTTTTATCAGGCCGACGAGTCGCACTCGTCTTTCGGTTACGGGCTCGGCCTTTCGATTGTGAGGCGAATCGTTATGCTTCACAACGGCGAGGTCAACGTTGACAGCTCCGACGGTGCGGTATCTTTTTTTGTTAAGTTGCCGAAGGAACAAAAGCTTAAATAACGGAAAATATGCCGCAGGTGTCTTGCGGCTGTTTCTATGTCGAAAACATTCGCTTGAAATGTAAATATATTGTAAACAATGGAAAGCGATGCGAAAAATAAAAGTAAAAATTAGTTTTCTTGCGTATTTTAATATATATATGGTATAATAAACTTTGAGGCGGTGATATTTTGACTGTCAGTGAAATGTTTTGCGAGAGAGAAAAAACGTATTTGTCGAAATACGCTTTTTTAACGTGCAATACAAGAGGCAGAGAACACCCGTATACTCCGTGCCCCAACAGAACGGAATTTCAAAGAGACCGTGACAAGATTATTCATTCGACTTCTTTCAGAAGACTCATGCATAAAACTCAGGTTTTTCTTTTCCCCGTTGACGAGCACTACAGAACCCGTATGACTCATACGCTTGAAGTTACGCAAATTGCGAGAATAATTTGTCGGGCTCTCAATCTTAACGAAGACTTATGTGAGGCGGCGGCACTCGGTCACGATATAGGACACACTCCTTTCGGCCATGCGGGAGAAAAAGTCATGCAGGAATGCTTTGACCCGTCTTTTACTCACTACAAGCAAAGTCTTCGTGTTGTCGAAAAGCTCGAAAACGACGGAGAGGGGCTTAATTTGACGTGGGAAGTGCGTGACGGCATTGTTAATCACACGGGTGAATGCCTTGCATCGACCCTTGAAGGGATTATAGTTAAATATGCCGACAGAATAGCGTACATAAATCACGATATAGACGATGCGTGCAGAGCGGGAATTATGACAAAAGACGATATTCCCGGCGAAATAACCGAGATTCTCGGTGACACTCACGGAACACGTATAAATACTATGGTTTCTTCCGTAATCGAAGCGTCAACCGAAAAAAATTCGATATCCATGACAAAAGACGTCGGTGAGGCTACGGTGAAGCTTCGCAGCTTTCTTTTCGATGCCGTTTACAGAAATCCGAAGGCAAAAGGCGAAGAAGCGAAGGCTATGGAAATGCTTGCGAGGATGTACGATTATTTTTCGAAAAATCCCGAAAAAATGCCTTTATTATACTATAATAATACGAAACATGAATCCGTCGAACGGTGCGTTTGCGATTATATTTCATCGATGACCGACCGTTCCGCAATTGATACATATAAAAATCTTTTCGTGCCCTCTGTTTGGAGAACACCCGAAAACGATATCAGTTTTTAATTTCGTCCCAAGATAGACTAAGTGTTTTTAATGAATTGAAAGGAGAACGGATGATACCGCAAGCGGTTATAGAAGAAATAAAATACAGAAACACGGTTGAAGACGTTATCTCCTCCTACGTCAATCTGTCTCGGAGCGGAGGGACGAACCTGAAAGGGCTTTGTCCGTTTCACAGCGAGAAAACGCCGTCTTTTACCGTTTTTACGGGTACCCAGAGCTTTTACTGCTTTGGATGCGGCACCGGCGGTGACGTTGTGTCGTTCATCATGAAAGCCGAAAATCTCGATTACGTTTCCGCTCTTGAATTTCTCGCAAGCCGTGCGGGAATACCGATTCCCGACGATAACAGAAGCGGTATGCCTCAGGGAGTATCGAGAAAAAGAATAATAGAGATGAACACCGAAGCGGCAAGATATTTTCGCTCAATGCTTTTCGATGAAAAAATCGGAGCACACGCAAGAGCGTATCTTGCAAACAGAAGGCTCTCTCAAACGACGGTCCGGCATTTCGGACTCGGTTTTGCTCCCGATTCTTTTAACGGGCTCCGTGATTTTCTCAGAAAAAAAGGATTTACGGATACCGAAATGACCGAAGGCGCTCTTTGCGCAAAAAGCGAAAAAACGGGAAAACTTTACGATATTTTCAGAAACAGAGTGATGTTTCCTCTAATCGACACGGCGGGGAATGTCGTGGCTTTCGGAGGCAGAGTGCTTGACGATTCAAAGCCTAAATATCTTAACTCAAAGGATACTCCGGCTTTTAAAAAGTCGAAAATGCTTTTTGCACTTAACTTTGCGAAAAACTCGTGTTCTAAAGGAATTATACTGTGCGAGGGAAACGTCGATGTCGTATCTTTGCATCAGGAAGGGTTTGAAAATGCGGTTGCGACTCTCGGAACGGCGATAACACCGGAACACGCAAGACTTATAAAGAAATATACCGAGAAAGTATTTATAGCATACGACGGTGACGAAGCGGGAAAACGTGCTACCGAAAAAGCAATCAAAAT
This sequence comes from uncultured Ruminococcus sp., assembly GCA_964466085.1. Taxonomy (GTDB): domain Bacteria; phylum Bacillota; class Clostridia; order Oscillospirales; family CAG-272; genus RUG14199. The sequence continues at coordinate 1,945 of CAYXMB010000014.1, read as the reverse complement.
TCTCGGAGAGGTCGGGCTTGAAACTAAGGTTGTTGAAATAAAAGGCGCAAAAGATCCGGACGAATACATTCACAAATTCGGAAAATTAGCTTTTGCAAAACTGCTCGACGAAGGGCGTTCCGTGTACGATTATAAAATAGAAGCCATTTTATCGAAATACAATATCGAAAACGGCGAGGAAAAGTCGAGAGCCGCCGCAGAGCTTTGCTATGAGTGTGCCAAACTTCACTCTAAGATATCGAGAGATATTTTTTCGGCAAAAATCGCAAAAGCACTTTCCGTTGACGTGAGAAGCGTAGAGTACGATGTTTCGAAAGCGCAGAAGCCTCTTGCAAGGCAAGACAAAAAGAAAATGCGTGAAAAACTAATCGTGAGCACTTCGGGTATTTCCGATAGGGTAAACCGAGACTATTCGAAAAATCCGAGAGCGGCGAAACTTGAAGAAATCGTTCTCGGCATTATGATGTATTGCCCGGAACTTTTGGAAAAAGCTTTGCGTGACGGAAAAATTTCCGACGGAGATTTTATGACCGAATACGGAAAAAAACTTTTCTCCGTTATGCATTCGGGCGTCGAAAACGGCGGGTTCGATATTTCTCAGCTCAATGAAAAAATGAGTGCCGACGAAGTATCGAGAGCGATAAAAATGATGAGTGCGAGGGACAAGCTGACCAACAGCGACGAAATATTTTTTGCCAATCTCGACGAGTTGAAAAAGGAAGCGTCGAAAGTGCAAGACAATTTCGATGCTTTGGCGGAACGGCTGAAAAAAGAAAAGAATAACAGTTCTTCCCGACGGGATATGAACTGAACTATATTACGTGATACAACGTGCGAAAGGGATAAATGATGGCGGAAACAAAAAACAAAAGCAACGCAAGTGCAAAAGACGGAGAAAACGTCGAAATAAAACCTATTGTCGAAAACGGTGGCGCAGACGGCGTAACCGTGTCGGAGATTGGTGCGAAGAAGTCTGTGAAGAAAACTTCTTCAAAATCAAAAAAAACTTCGGAAAATACCGAGATAGAATCCGACGTAAAGCCGGAGAGCGAAAATGCGGCCGAAAAAGCAAAGAAAACGGTATCCAAAAAAGGAAAAAATGCCGTGTCGGAAAGCAGAAACGAAGAAGATTTCGAAAACACCGAGAGGGACGGCGATAAAATCGGTTTCACGGAAGCTTTCGATGAGGAAGCGGACGGGATTTTGTCGGAATCGGAAAACGAGAAAAAAAGAGGAAAAAGAAAAAAGGCGGCAAGTGACGCTCCCGCCGAAGCGGAAGAACTCATTTCCAAAGCGAGAGAACAGGGCTTTTTGACTTTTGACGATATCAAAATCATAATGAAAAACCCCGAAATGCCGAAAGAGACGCTTATAAGTGTAAGTGCGTGGCTTGAGGCAAACTCAATTGACGTTATCGATTACATAACCGCCGATGAGCTCAGCGAAATCGAAGACGAGGAAAACGAAGAAGACATAGGAGATATCGACTCGCTTCTGACGGCTGAGGACGTGTCGACTGAGGACCCTGTCAGAATTTACCTTAAGGAAATCGGCAAAATCGGTCTTATCGACGCCAATCACGAAATTGAGCTTGCAAAGGCGATTTTGGAGGGCGATGAAGAAGCGAAAAACGAGCTTGTCGAGGCAAATCTCAGACTTGCGGTCAATATCGCAAAGAGGTACATCGGCAAGGGACTTCCGTTCCTTGACTTGATTCAGGAAGGGAATTTGGGACTTCTCAAAGCGGTCGAAAAGTTCGATTATACAATGGGATACAAATTTTCAACATACGCTACCTGCTGGATTAAGCAATCGATAAACCGTGCGATAGCCGATCAGGGCAGAACGATAAGAATTCCCGTTCACATGGTTGAAACTTATAACAAGGTAACGAGATGCTCAAGACAGATGCTTCAGGAACTCGGACGTGAGCCGACAACCGAAG
>CAYXMB010000013.1:0-15586 GCA_964466085.1 uncultured Ruminococcus sp. | reverse complement strand
CGGAGTGCAAGAGAGAAATCGAAGCTCTCAACTCGAAGATTGCGTCGGGCAAGGTGGGAGAAATTCTTTCGTCGGCCGAAGAAGTCGGAGCTTTCAAAGTGGCAAGTGCGGACCTTGAGGCGACAGGCGCCGATGCGGCACGTTCTCTTGCGGACAAGCTCCGTGACAAGTGCCCGCAGATTGTTGCGGTTCTCGCAATTCACTCGGGCGAAAAGCTCAACTTCGTTGTCGCATGCGGCCCGGAAGCCGTTAAAGCAGGTGCGCACGCAGGCAAGATTGCGGGTGCGGTTGCGGCGATATGCGGCGGTAAAGGCGGCGGCAGACCCGACAGCGCCATGAGCGGCGGCAAAGACATCTCGAAGATTTCCGAAGCGCTTGCAAGCGTTAAAGATTTTTTGAAAAACTGAATATTCACAGTCACACAGCGGTGAGGTCGGAAACGGCTTCACCGCTTTTTTCCCGCCTTTTTCCGCCTTTTTCCGCCTTTTGAAAAAGGCTCGGCGAAAACTTTCGGACAGCTGAATGGGATTGTTCACTTACAGCGGTGTCGTTTCGGATAAACGGGGTTTGTAAAAATTCTGTGATGAGGTGAGGAGGAGTACGAAGAGTTAAAATGCGGGCGAAAAGGCGGTGAGGAAAGGTGTTGAATAAGGTGAAAGACAGGTGCTCGGCGGAGGGAGAGAGAAAAAATGAGTGGAGGGCGGAGGGAGAGAAAGCCCCGCCTATGGGCAGTGCTTCTTGCAAAGTGCTGTCCACAGGCGGGGCGGTTTGTTTTGTACGGTAAAGTTACCTGTTGCGTTTAGTGGCGGAAAGCGATTCAAGCTTGCGAATCAGGGTAATAAAAGGCACAATAAGCACACCTATTGCGGTATTACCCACAGCGTGAACGACGTCCCATGCAAGACCCGCCGCTATCCACTTAAGTGTTGCGCTGAACGTGAGGTTGAACATTACAGCCTGAGCGGGCGCATAGAGCGTGCCGAACGCAAGACCGTGAAGTCCCGCCACCGCACAGTAAACTATAGGAGCAAGCCACTTCGGCATTTTTCGGGGAAGAAGCATTGTCACACCCCAAAGCGGAAGCCATATATACAGATACGGCAACCACCATGCCGAAAAGCCCGCATAAACGCCTGTCAGAAAGACGAATACGTAAAGAGGTATAAGCGCCTTTCGACGGTATACAACCGTAAATGCGATTATAAAAGTCGCCAGCATATGCACGTTGGGCAACCCCTCCATTACAAGTTTCGACACGAACATAAGGGCGCCGAACATTGCGAAAAGGGCACATTCCCTAAGTACGGCAAAGCTGTTTTTCGATTTCATCCTTTGGTGTAAACTATTTTGAATACGGCTCCGTCGGATATAGGTGTCGTATCGACGCCCGTCATGAGATATTCGTCGTTCCCGTCATAAAACGCCCAATATGCGCCGTCGGTATCGTAATCTGCGGTCAAGCCGTCGACGGTTTTAACGTAAAGGCCGTATTCGCTCTCATCGCCCTCGATGAGATTCTCCTGTTCGAGAGCGCCTCGAAGCATCGTCTCCGTCGTTTTGATAACGTGTTCTTTCGTTTCGCCCTTGTCGTCGGTTACCATAACGGTCACTGTAATCTCGGCCACACTCTCGCTTTCCGAGTCGGCTGCCGTATCGGCGGGGCTTTCGGTTGTTATCGCATCTGTGTCGGTAACATTCGGTACATCGTTTTTGCCGCCGCAGGATACCGTAAGAAGTGCGGTCATCGCCAACAGCACTACAAGTGATATCAAAGACAGCAGTTTTCTGTTTTTCATCATTTGTTCTTTCTCCTTTTAATTTAAAAGTTTTTTCTTTTCGGCATTGTCGCTTCAAGGCACTCGCTTGCGACAAACTTTCGGGTAAGTCTCCCGGCTTCGGGCTTCGGTACCTTCTTCCCTTCTCGGACTTTCGTCCAATGGTTTAACCGAGGCGATTCGGTAAGTCGGTACAGCCTTTCACGGTGACGGGCTCGCACGGGATTTTAACCCGTTTCCTTATTAAGTCACAGAGCCGTTTTTTCGTTTTTTACCCTCGAAAAAGTTTTCTACATTGCCGATTTAAAAGCCCTCGAAAACTCCCTTTAAAAGCGGTACGTCACAAAATTTTAACGGCCCGATTGACGCCCTTTTCCGACGGTCACATTTGACCACACCCATTATAACGGTTTGCGGACATTATGTCAACAAAATCGACACCGAAAAAATTGCACAACGCACATTAACAAATTATTTCCGATTTGCGAAAAACGCACTTCGTTTGTGTAAGCCGAATTCCGACAAACCCATGCAATACGGGCATTTGACGATACCGACTCCCGTTAACAATTTGAGTAAAAAGCGCCGTGATAAGAAAAGAAAAAGATAAGATGTTGATGTTGATATTGATGTTGAACCCGAAAAGAAGATGATATCGCACGAAGAATTTTTCGCTTCGCTTCCGCTTGTCGCACGAAAAACGGAATTCGCAACCGAATTGCATTTCGAAATGCGAAAAGAACGAAATGTCGGGACACAGCAGACGGGTGACATTTTGAAATGCGAAAAGAGCGAAATTTCTTGACAAAGGGCGCATGTTGAATTATAATTAATAATAATATATCTTGCGATTGATTTGAAAGGACAAAACGATGTATTACATAGGAATTGATCTCGGCGGTACGAATATCGCCGCCGGAGTTGTCGACGAAAACCACAAAATAGTAGCTAAAAAGAGCGTTCCGACGGGAGCCGCACGACCTGCAGACGAAATAACGGCGGATATCGCAAAGCTCTGCATCGACGTTGCGTCATCTTGCAATCTGACACTCGATGACATTGAGTATATAGGCATTGCAACGCCCGGAAGCGCAAAATGCGACACAGGCGAAATACTCTATGCCAACAATCTTCCGTTCGCAAATTACAATATGGCGAAAAAGCTCTCCTCAATGCTGAAAGTCGAAAAGAAGGTTTATATCGAAAACGACGCCAACGCCGCCGCAAAAGCCGAATCGGTTGCGGGAGCCGCAAAAGGCAGTGATATTTCGGTTATGATTACTCTCGGAACAGGCGTCGGAGGCGGAATCATTATCGACGGCAAAGTTTATACGGGATTTAATTTTGCGGGTGCCGAACTCGGTCATATCGTTATCGAAAAGGACGGCAGAGAGTGCTCTTGCGGAAGACGCGGCTGTTGGGAGACTTATTCTTCCGCTACGGGACTTATCAGAACGACCCGTGAGAAAATAGAAGAATGCCGTAAAACGGGCCGTAAAACGGCAATGGAAGATTTGATAGGCGGTGACCTCGACAGGATTTCCGGGCGTACCGCTTTCACCGCAAAGCGTGCGGGTGACGAGGCTGCATCGGAAGTCGTCGACACCTATATATCCTATCTCGTTTGCGGAATCGTCAATATTATCAACATTTTTCAGCCCAACGTTCTCTCAATCGGAGGCGGTATTTCGGGTGAAGGCGATTACCTGCTCAACATGCTTCCCGAAAAAGTTTTCGCCGAAACGTATTCGAGAGGCGATACTCCGCAGTGCGAGCTTAAAATCGCAGAGCTTAAAAACGACGCGGGCATTATCGGCGCCGCAGCTCTCGGAAGATAATTCGGGTTTTGCTTTTTGCGTCGTTCCGTTGTACATAACGTTGCGGTGCATTTTCATGAGGTGCGTCACGTTCGTTATATGACATTACGGTGTACCTTTTACGGGTGCCGTTATATGACATTAGGGTGTATCTTTATACGGGGCTTCGCCCCGTGTCCGTGAGTTTTTGCGAAAGCCGATTGTAAAGTCACAAACGCTCGGTTTTCGGCATTTGTATAAACGGTGAGGTTCGGTTACCTCACCGTTTTTTCTTTTTAAGTTCCCGCATTTGCGTAATCCGCAAAGAAGCGGGTGGGAGAAAGCCCCGCCTATGGGGAGCGCCCTTTACGGCGTGCTTCCCACAGGCGGGGCAAAAGTGTCAGAATAAAATCTTCAGATTTCTGAGGACATTTTCGGGAGAGAAATTTTTTCGGACGTGATACAATGGATATACGAAAAGGGCGAAAGCGGAATTCGGCACAGAAAAAAGTCAATCGGCAGGACGTTTGTTTTATAGGGCGGGTTATGATTTTCATGCGACGGCATACAACATCGGATTCTCGGCGGGTTTGAGATTTATGTATTTCGGAATTTACGATGTTTTTTCGAAACCGAGCGCACGACGTTCGGAGTATGAAAAGGGGCAGTGTATTCGGAATTTTAAGCTTTTTCGGATTTTGATACTGAGATTTTCGGAATTCGGGATTTTTCGAAAGTTGCGAGAGAGCGTGAGAAAGCCCCGCCTACGGGGAGCGCCCTTCACGGCGTGCTCCCCGCAGGCAGGGCGATTGTAAGGCAACGGAATTTCGGCCGGGTAAAAGCGTTTACCCGCAATATAAGCAGGGGAAAATCTCCGCAAAAAATTCGTTGCTAAATCAGTTCAGAATACGGATAGTCGAATCGACGTCACCGAGAACGCAGGAGGCAAGGCACGATTTCATCGTTTTCTCGCATATGCGGTCGGTCACGAATTCGACATAACCTTTGGGAGAGCCCGAAAGCTGTCTTACGTCGCCGAGCGTCAAAGTTGCTTTTTCGAGAATATCGGACGGATTATCCGATTTCACACGGACGTAATAAGAGAACGAAACGGATTCGAACGGAACGATTTCCTCCTCATCGGCAACGTGCCATTTCATATGGAGTTCGGCTTTGACGGCACCCGTCATTATCGATACGACGTCGGAAACCATTGCGCTTGCCGTCGGGTAACTTCCGGCACCCCGTCCGTAATAGAGAACGTCTCCCGTCATTTCAAGGGAAAGTTTTATGGCATTGTAAACGTCGTGAACGTGAGAGAGCGGATTTGAATAGGGGACAAATCGGGGGCATACGTAAAGGCTCATTTTGCCGTCGCAGTCACGGTAGCTTCCGATAAGTTTTACCGTTCCTCCCCATCTTGAAGCCGCATCCATATCGAGAGTCGTCACGTCGCTCATCGTTTGAGTGAATACGTGCTTTTCAAGAGCTATTTTATCCGTTGCGACTGCCGAAAGAATTATTATTTTACGCTGTGCGTCAAGGCCGTCGACATCCGCCGTCGGGTTAGCTTCGGCATATCCCAGACTTTGTGCCTCCTTCAAAGCTTCCTCGAAAGATACACCGCCGTTTTTCATTCTCGTTAAAATATAGTTGGTCGTGCCGTTCATAATGCCGTCAATCGACTTTACGCTGTCCATTGCAAGGCTTGTTCTCATGGAACGGATTTCGGGTATTCCGCCTCCGACGGACGCTTCGAAAAGGTAGTGAACTCCGTGTTTTTTAGCGCAGTTCATAAGCTCCGCACCGCACGTCGCAACAAGTTCTTTGTTTGACGTTACAACGCTTTTGCCGCCCATGAATGCCGCCATTGTGAATTCGTAAGCGGGATGAACACCGCCCATACATTCGCAAACTACGGAAATTTCGGGGTCGCTCACGATTTGCGTGACATCGTGCACCACACGGTCGGCATAGGGAGAGTCCGGAAACTCCTTCTTGTCCAAAATATATTTCACGTTTATAACATCGCCTGTCATTCTGCGAATGGGGATTTCGTTTTTTTCGATTACTCCGGTTATGCCGCTTCCGACAACACCGAAGCCGAGAATTGCAATATGAGTCATTTTTTCTCCCTTTCAGTTGTTCAGTAATTCGTAATACGCCGCCTCGAAAAGCCGCGTTATTCTTTCTTTTTCGCCTCTCAGATAAAGATATCCGAAAATTGCCTCAAATCCCGTTGAACGCCTGTATTGCGCCGGCGTTACGCTTTTCGGGACGTTTTGAGTTTTGTGATTGTTTCTCGCACGGTGAAATACCGCGATTTCATCGTCTCTCAGCATATTTTCTATTTTCGAAAAAGCCTCGCACTGCGCTTTCGCAGTCACGAAATTAAGTGATTCTTCGCTTGCCCTGTGACCTCTCGTTTCAACGAGATACCGTCTCACCTCAAGCTCCAAAACGGCGTCGCCGAGATAGGCAAGAGCCTCGCCGCCGATTAAATTTTCTTTGTTTTCCACGTTTTTCCTCCGTACCGCCTTTTAAATCAAATGGCGGAAATAGCGGAGTTCGAGCTTCTTTATCGGGGAAAGTCCCGAATAAAGGGAAACCGTGATATCCGCAAGATATTCGGCAACATCGGAAAGCTCTCCGAACGTAAGCTCACCGCCGAATTCCGATTTTCTGATACAGCTCATTACAAGCCTTGCGTCCTTACCCGACATGCCGCCGTATTCAGTCGCAAGTCTTTCTCCGAATTCTTCGGAAAGCTCTCCCGTTTCGGGACCTATTCCGACAACCTTCAGAACGGTCAGAATATTGTCGTTCAGGAATTTTTCGATTTCCTTTTTGTCACGTGATTTGTCACGGAACACCGCCTCGTTTTTCGCATCGGCGATACAGTCGTACTTGCGTTTCACGTAAACGTCGGATTTTTTGACTATTATCCGTCTCACAATTCTGTATGCCGATATTAAGAGAATTATTATTCCGACGGCGATAATGAGTCCTTTGAAGCGTTCAAGCGGTGACGGCTCGGTATCTTCTTCCGTGTCCGGTATTACGACGGGCATGGTTTCAATCGGTCTTTGAGAATCCGGAAGCGGAGCGTTTTCTCCGCTGTCTCCGTTCTCGCTGTCCCCGTCCTCACCGTCGGAATCGACGAGTGCCTCACCGTATATTTCGGAGGCGTAAAGAGGTGTCGTTTCGTAGGGAATCCAGCCTATGCCGTCAAAATAAACCTCAACCCACGTGTGGGAGTTTTCGTCGAAAACGTTCGATGTGTATTTTGCCACTTTATTGTTGCCGTATCCCTCAAAAAAGCCCCGTGCAATATACCCTTCGGCGTATCTTGCGGGTATTCCCGCTTCACGCAGAAGAAGCACCGCCGCCGTTGCGAAATGACTGCAATAGCCCTCTTTCGTTTCGAAAAGGAAATTTTCGAGAACGGTTTTTTCGCCGTCCGCTTTTCCCGAAGGCTCAAGCGTATATGTAAATTCGTCGCTTGTCAAATATCCGACAATCGCCTTGACTTTGTCGTGCGTCGTTTCTTTCCCCTCGACAAGGCTTGCCGAGAGGTTCGCTATCTCCTCGTTTCCCGAAGTTTCAAGGTAGTTTTCGTTTACCCACTCACGGTAAGAGGCCTCGTCCTTGAGAAGCTTTTCAAGCACATCTCTTTCTTCGTCGGTACGGTTATCGACAAAGTCCTCGCCGATACCGTAATACACCGCACAGTCCGAAAGCCGTGACTTGTATTCTTCTTTGAGTTCCGCCGAGTCGGAGCCTCTCTTATATTTTTCCGCAAGTGCGGAAAGCGCATCGTAAGTTTTGCCGATACTGTCGAAAACGCCGCCTATATCGCCGTTTTTCATATCGTAAACGTAAGACACGGTACTGTAACCGCCGCTGTCTTTGCCGTAATGCCTTGAGGTGTAAATTCCGTCGAAATACGGGGTCGGAGCGTACTCTGCGCTCTCTGCGGTGCCCCGTGACAAAAGCCCGACTGTCGTATTCATGACCGAAGGCACGGCAAGAAGTTTCGATTTACCGTTTACACGCATTAAATGTATTTGCTCGGCTTTTAATGTTTCCGAAAAAGCGTTTATCTCTCCTTTTTCGGGAATGTTTTCGCTTCCGGGATAAAGAAGCGCCAAAGCGGATGAGGTTAAATCGTCGGGGGAAAATCCCGTGTCGAATTCTCTCGACGTTTCGATAACTTTTTCGTTATCCGCATAAAGCCATGTATCGCTTGAAAAATTAAAATCAAGAGCCGTTCTGGTTTTAAGATAAACCGAATCGGTCGTTGAAGATTCGACGTAATATATAAGAGTTCCGTCGTATTCCCTTTTGTCGAAGGTGAGGGTTTCGTAGTCGAAAACTTCGGGTGAGGAATAGAGGTCGTCTCTTGTGAGGTCGACATCGTCCGACATCAGAATATCGTCGGTGAGACTGCGCAAATCCTTTACCCGTTCGTTGATAAAGTCAACTGTTTTAAAGGATTTTTTCGCCGTCGCCGCCGGTATCCAAACGGCAAGAAGCGCAAGCACGAGAGCGATACCTCCCGCAAATCCCGATGCGGCTCTTATACCGATACCGTCTTTTTCCGCCTGATGCCTCAGCGCCTTCTTTGTCTCTTTCGCTTCTTTATATGCTTCGGCATCGGGTGAGAGGCTTGCCGATTTCGCTCTTGCTTCTTTTGCGACTTCTCGCATCTTTCGGCGCTCGACGGCTTTTTGCTCTTTTGTTTTTTTCTTTTCGGCTCTTTTCGCCGCCGCATTTTCCTTTGCGAGCTTTTTTTTGTCGGCTCTCGCTTTTTTTCGGAGTTTCAGTGTGACGGAGCGTGATGCCGCTCTCGCTTTTTTCTCGGTCATACCCGCTTCAAGCGCCTGCTTGTAAATTATGTCTGCCGCACTCTTTATTTTGAGTGTACCGAGCTTTCGCTTTGCGGTATTTTCCTTTGCTTCTTTCCGTTTTTGCCGTTTTGCGTTACGCTTTGCGATTTTTAAGTCAAGCGTTCCGTCAAGCCGTCTGTCGCAGGAACGCAGGGCGATAAAGCCGAACACCGCCGCCGCCGAAAGAGCAAAGCCCGTATTGGTCGACGGGAGATTGAATATGAAAATCGGGAACAGCACGACAAAGTAAGTTGCGGCAAAGACTGCGGGTCTTGTCTTTTTCCAAAACGAGAAGTGCGCAAGGAGCGACAGAAGCGCCGCTACGGCAAAAGCTCCCCACAGCATAAGAGTTTCGGTATCGAAAGAATAGCCGTTGCCTATCGTGAAATGCGAAAACGATGTAAAGCGCCTTTGTGCAATACACTCGACGCTTTCGTTCCAGATAAGGCGCAAAGCATCGGAATAGAAATTCACGGGATTGCCGTAAAGGACTGTCGGAAGCCCGATATAGAAAAGGGCGAAGCCTGTCGGAAACAGTAATTTCGTGAGTTTCGAATACGGTGCGAATCCCGACAGAGCGCAAAGCACCGCCGCAACTAAAGCAAGAGGCAGAAGCGGCAGAGAATACTGCCTGAAATCCGCATTTTGCCTGTATATGCCGACAGCGTCGAAAAATGTGAGCGCAAGTCCGAATACGGTGCAAAACGCAACGGCGCAGCGCAAGGCGGTACCTATTGCGATTTCAACTCGATTCATGTTTTCCTTCGGCTTGAAATAGCGTATTTCCGCATCGGAATTTTGCTTTGCCGCTTTTCGGTCTTTGAGCTTCAATGCATTTTTTGCATTTGCAAAAAACGTTTTAACGGAAGTAATCGGAGAAGTCACTTCAAGTGAGCCTCCTTTCGTCTGTTTTAAAATTAAACGGGCGTAAATACTGATGCGGAATGTCTTTGTCCGCTTTCGGCCCATATGTTGCACGAGAAGCCTTTGGCACGCAATCTGTTTTCGACATCCGTCGCAAACGCCGCACGTGCCGCAGGGTCCGCGTATCTTTCGATATGAGAAACGAGCAAAACTTCGGCATCGCAACCGGAACCGGCACCGCCGAATTTTGCGGGCACAAGCTCGATTTCGCCGATTGATACGGGGTCAAGATTCGGAGTTACTATTTTTATTTTGGCGGAAGTCATATCGCCGAGAGGCGCCGCAAGATATGCCACTTTGTTCTCCGCCGGAGCTACGGGCGCCGACGAGAGTTTCAAGTAAATCGCCTCGAATTCATCGGGGCTTTGCGCTTCGTACACCGCAATGCCGCTGTCCTCTCTCGAATCGAACCACACAACGCAAACCGAGTTTCCCGCAAGAAGTTCGGAAAGCGATACGGCAACGGTAAGCTCGACCGCCGAGTCGGCGCAAAGCTCGTCGTAATCCGCCGCATATTCGGCTTTGACTCTGCCGCCGAAAAGTTTTTCGTTTTCCGTTAAAGCCGCAGTTTTTTCTTCGGCACTCTTTATTATTTTATCAAGAGCTTCTTTTTCTTCGGCTTCTTTTTTGCGAAGAAGTGCTTTTTCTTTTTCAAGCTCGGCTTCGACCTTTGCCGTGTCGCTTAAAACTTTGCTCTCCTTTTTTTCTTTGCGTCCGCTTTGGAATTTCGACTCTTTGGAGCTTTGGGCTATAAGAATATCGACCGTTCTGACGGTTTGCGCCTGTTCTTCGGTCATTCCCTTTTTCCTGTTTTTCTTATAGTTATCCTCGACTTTTTTCATCTTGAAATAGCCGATAATTCCCGAAAAAGGGTTCTTTTTGTCTTTCTTTTTTTCGACGTTTTCCCGCTTCTCCGCGTTTTCCGCAAGAGCGGCAACACGGTTTTTGAGAGTGCGTATTTTTCTCGTGTCTTCCGCACTTTCGGCTTTAAGAAGCTTTTTCATGCTGTCGTAAAGCGCCGAGTTTGTGTTTTCGGGGAGTTTGTCGGATGCCGCAACGTCGCAGAAAATATACGTTTTCTTCTGTTCCGCCGATTCGTATTTTCTGACTTTGATTTCCTGCGACTTCGACGAGAGCTTCCATTGGATACTCTTTATGGGGTCACCCGGAACATAGTCCTTGACGTCCGACGGCTCCGAAAAGTCACTTGTCGCCTTTCTTTCCGAAGAAGGCGAGGTGTCATCCGACGCATCTTTCGCAAAATCCCTTTCAATCGGCATTTTGCGGGGAAAAACCGTGACGTGGGCGTAATTTGCCGCTTCGTTTCGGAGCGCAAAGGCACCCAAAGGGGAATACACCCAAACTCTTTCGACGCCGACATCATAGCTTCCCCTGTACGGAAACGAGACGGTGTTTTCGATAACACATGCGCCGAAAGAAACGAGAGTCGCAAAAAGCTTCTTTTTTCGGCAACGGACGCCGTCGCTCTGAGGTTCCGTAATTTCCGCTTCGACTTTGGAAAGCGGTATCGGAGATGAGTTTATGAGCCTTATCTCGTATTTCACGGGCGTATTCTTTTCGCTCCTTACCGTATCGCTTGAGACGTAAGTTTGCACCGACGCTCTGCCGATGAGGGTATATATCACCGATATCAGCGGAAAAATGCAAACAAACCAAAAGAATGCGTTGGATACTTTGTTTCGGAGAAGTTGGGTGAATACCAAAGACGCCGCCCACAGTATGGGGTAAAGCACCGCTTTGGGCGTGAATTTAACCGAGAAGCCTCTTTTTCCGTTTTTCATAGTTTATCTGCCCGACGTATAGGGGACTTCGACTTCACGCATTACCCTGTCAAGCACATCCGATACCGAAAGGCGCTGAAGTCTTGCCTCTTGGCTCAGAACGATACGATGAGCGGTTACGTTTTTGTATATTGCCGCAACGTCCTCGCAAACGACGTAATCACGTCCTTTGAGGAAAGCGTATGCCTTTGAAATTTTCATAAGCGCTATACTTGCTCTGGGGCTTGCGCCGAGAGAAATGAGCTCGCTCTGTCTCGTTGCCGTGACGAGTTTCACGACGTAACGTGCGATTTCCGGCGAAAGTCTCGTTTCGCTTGCGGCTGCGGCTGCGCTTTCAAGCTCGGTAGCCGTAAGAACCGCCTCGACCGAGTCAAGCGGATTTGAATTTTTTCTGTCGAGAATAATCGACACTTCCTCGTCTTCGGTCGGGTATCCCATTGAAAGTCTCAGCGCAAAACGGTCCATCTGAGCTTCGGGAAGCGGATATGTACCGACGTATCCCGCCGGGTTCTGAGTTGCTATTACACAGAAAGGCTTCGGAATTTCGTAAGTTTTTCCGTCAACCGTTACCTTGCCTTCCTCCATTGCTTCAAGCAGCGCCGACTGCGTTTTCGGCGAGGCTCTGTTGATTTCGTCGGCAAGAAGGACGTTGCACATTACAAGACCCTTTTGAAAATCGAAAGTTTCCCTTTGGCGGTTATATATATTGAATCCCGTAATATCGGACGCCATGACGTCGGGCGTGAACTGCGCTCTTTTGAAATCAAGAGACGATGCTCTCGCAAGGGCCGATGCGAGAGTCGTTTTTCCGACTCCGGGAACGTCCTCGATAAGAACGTGGCCTCCGGCAAGAATCGCGGAGAGGAGCATTATGATTTCATTATGCTTGCCAACCACCGCTTTTTCCATTTCGGCTGTAAGAGAGATTATTTTTTCGCGTTTCGCCGCCGCTTCGTCGGACATCTCGACTTTTTCGCGGGGTGTTCTGTTAATCGAAGGTATTACTGCCATTTTAATAACCCTTTCTTCGGAGTATTGTTTTTGCTAACACATTTTACCACACTTTTTATATAATTACAATATAAATCATCGTTCAATATGTTAATTTTTAAAAAAATGCCGCCCGTCGGGGCGACATTCCGTAAAATTATAACTTTTTGGCTTTTTTCTTTCGGTGTTTCCAAACGTTGACGGCGACCGCCGCCGCAATGCAAACGCCGAGAAAAATCGGAACGGTTGCGGGGTTTGTGTTGCCGGTCGACATAAGATCCGTCCAAAGCGCATCGTAGAGCTTCGTCGTCGAATCGGGAAGCGCACAGAAAACTTCGCCGTTTGCGATAACCTCGTCGGGCGGATAGGATATCGAATTTTTCGTTTCCTCGTCAAGGTATTCGAAAGCTTCGGTGTGAGGGGTCGAATATTTGATATATTCTATATTTTTGAGCGCCGTCAGAGTTTCGCACATGAAGTTTATGTAAAGCTCCGCCGCCTCTTTGTTTTTCGAGCCTTTCGGAATGCACATGGCGTCGTAGAAAACGTTTGTGCCCTCTCTCGGCACCGCAAAAGCAAGAGACGGGTTGTCCTCCATCATCGTAATGGCGTCCCCCGCATAATACGGCGCAAGCGCCGCTTCTCCGCCGCCCATGTTATCGAATATTTCGTCCATGACGTAAGCCTGAACAACCGGCTTCTGCTCGGCAAGCGACTCCGCCGCCGCTCTTATTTCGTCCTCGTTTTCGGTGTTGAACGAATATCCGAGCCTTTTGAGAGCTATACCGAAAGTATCTCTCGAATTCGAAAACATGAAAACATTGTTGGCGTAATTCACGTCCCACAGAATATCCCACGTTTCGACGTCGTCGTCGGGAGAAACCATTTCGGTATTGTAGATGATACCTACAAGTCCCCACGTGTAGGGAACGGAATATTCTCCCGTCGGGTCGTAAGCGGGATTTTTCATGTCATCCCTTATATATCGGAAATTTTCGACGTTCGAAAAGTCGATTTTTTCAAGCATTCCCTCGTTTATCATTCTCGAAATCATGTAATCGGAGGGAATCACGATATCGTACGACGTTCCTCCGGCACGGAGTTTCGCATACATTTCCTCGTTTGAGGCGAAATTCGTATAGATAACTTTTATGCCGGTGAGCTTTTCGAATTCGGCATTGGTGTCGAAAGTGCATTCGTCGCCGTCGGAAACGGAAATATATTCTCCCCAGTTGTAAACGTTAATCGATATATTTTGACCTCTGAAGCGGTCCCAATCTATATCGTCGGAATACGGAATTTCATAGCCGCTGTCCCTTGCCGAAACCGTCATGGGAAGAAGTGCAAAGAGTGCCGACAAGGCAAAAATAACGGATATTATTTTCTTCATGCCGCCCTCCTTTGAGTTTTCTTCGCTTTTCTCGAATCCGTGATGTTCATTATTATGAGAACGATGAGAATTACGAGGAAGATTATTGTCGACAAAGCGTTGATTTCGGGGGAGACTTTACGGCGTGTCATGGCGTATATCGTTAAAGTCTGCGAATCGGCTCCGTAGGTGAAATAGCTTATTACGAAGTCGTCGATTGAATACGTTATGCTCATGAGAAATCCCGAAAGAATTCCGGGCATGATTTCGGGTATTACGACTTTGCCGAAAACCTGAGCTTCGCTTGCGCCCAAATCCCGTGCCGCATCGCAAAGCGCCGTATCCATCTGACGGAGTTTCGGCATTACGTTCAGAATAACGTAGGGAGTGCAGAACGTCACGTGAGCCAAAATAAGAGTTATATATCCCATTTCGATTCCGACCGACACGAAAAGGAGCATGAGAGACACACCCGTTACGATTTCGGGATTGAGTATCGGCATATACGTCACGTCCATTATTATTTTTCTCGTTCTCTTTTTCATGGCGTAAATTCCGACCGATGCGAAAGTGCCGAGAACCGTTGCGACGACAGATGCGCAAAGCGCAACCACGAAAGTCGTGCCGAGACTTTTTATTATCGCCGTGTTTTGAAAGAGTTTTGCATACCAGTCGAAGGTAAATCCCGTCCAGACCGTGCGTGATTTCGACTGATTGAAAGAGTTTACGATAAGAACCGCAATGGGGGCATACAAAAACGTGAATATGAGGGTCATATACACCGTTTTTACGGGGTTTCTTTTCTTCGTCATATTATCATGCCCTCCATATCTTCGTCGTCAATGGAGTTCGTTATACTCATGCAAACGAGAATGAATACCATGAGCACAAGCGAAATGGCACTGCCGAGATGCGGGTTGTAAGCGTTTCCGAGAAATTGCAAATCTATAAGGTCGCCTATCAGCATGTTGGTGCCGCCGCCGAGCATTTTGGATATGATAAAAGTGCTGACTGCGGGAACGAATACCATCGAAAAGCCCGAAACGATGCCGGGTGTCGACATCGGGAGAATCACTCTCAAAAATATCGAAACTTTACCCGCACCGAGATCCCGTGCCGCCTCTATCGTGCTGTTGTCTATTTTCGTCATAACGGAGTAAAGCGGTAAAATCAGGAAAGGAAGATAGTTGTACACCATACCGAGAACTACCGCTCCCTGCGTGTTGATAAGCTGAAAAGGGCCTATACCGAACAGGCCGAAGAACTTGTTGATAAGTCCGTTGTTTTCGAGAATCGTCATCCACGCATATGTCCTGAGAAGAAAATTCATCCACATCGGAAGCATTATGAACATTACGGTTATTCTCTGTTTCGACTCGCTAAGTCTCGACAGAATAAACGACAGAGGATATCCGGCAACAAGACATATGAGAGTCGCTATAAACGCTAAAACTATCGAATTGATAAGCGTCGGCATATATGCGCTGACAGCCGTTATATTATCGAGAGTGAATACCGTTTTTTCGCCGAGTTTTTCCCAAAGTAAATCCTCGCCCTCATCGCCGTACAGCTCCGTATATTCCTCCGTGAGTGCCGATATATCCTCGTCGGTGAGGATATTTCCCGCCTCGTCTACCGTTACGGTAGTGGTAAAGGCGAATACCGCAATAAGCACCAAAGGGACTATTATGAAAATTGCCATCCACGCAAGATACGGCGTGGCAAGTACCCTGCTTTTTCCGTTCAACTTCCGCTCCGTTCTCCGTCGGTTTGTTTTTTTAAATACGGGCGGTGTGCGGCTTACGACGGATATTCCGCACACTTTGAAAAACAGCCGTTTTAAGACGGCGTTTCGCATAAAAACCCATGATAATGTATTGTAACAAATATTTGCGTTTTTTTCAAGACCTTTTTCGCCGTTTTTTTCGGCTTTTCGGGATTTATTTCGCATTTTCGAAAAAAAGCGAAGCCCCGAAAGGCTCCGCCGTTTATATAAAATTTAAAAATCAGTCTTCTTCCTCGTCCTCGTCGACTGTCAGGT
>CAYXMB010000012.1:3870-16075 GCA_964466085.1 uncultured Ruminococcus sp. | reverse complement strand
TTCGAGCGAAGAAACTTTTCAAAATCTCTTATCATCGAATTCGAAACCGTTTTTTTCGTCATTACCGTCAAACCTCCGTTTTTTACTATTATTTTAACCCCAAACGGGATTTTGACGTGCAATTTTCGAAAAAATGCGAAATCCGAACGTCTGCCTTTCTCGACTTGCCGCAAAATACAAAACCCGTAAATTCTCACACTGAATTCAATTTCCGAATGGCACTGTTGCATTTGCTTTGAGAATTTACTAAAACTCAAAACCTGTGAATTTATGCTCTTGAATTGTTGCATAAGAGTAAAAAATATGCTATACTGTAAACGGCGGAGTACATGAATTTTCTGCCCCGACTTTTAAAACAGCAGGAAAAAGATGAAAAAAACAAAACTTTCGGAATATATAGAGATACTTTCAAGTGCGGGTCTTGTCGAAAAAATTCGGCTTGATGAAGGGCGAGATGCCGAGATTGTCGAAAATTTAACTTATGATACTCGCGAAGCTCTCGAAAACGCTTTATTCGTTTGCAAGGGAGCGCATTTCAAGAGAGAATATGCGGAATATGCACTCAAGAACGGAGCTGTTGCTCTCGTTTGCGAGGACGATTTTGAAAACGGGAATTACATTAAAGTGTCGGATGTGAGACGGGCGATGCCGCTTCTTGCAAAACTGTTTTTCGACAATGCACCGTCGAAAATCACATCGGTCGGAATCACCGGAACAAAGGGAAAGAGTACTACCGCATTTTTTATGCGTTCGATTTTGGATTCTTTATCAGACGAAAAAAACGGAAAAAAGTGTGCCGTTGTTTCGTCAATCGAAACTTACGACGGGGTGAATTCATTTGAAAGTCACATAACGACTCCGGAGGCAATTCAGCTTTACAGGCACTTCGACAACGCCGTTAACTGCGGAATAGAATATCTCGTTGCCGAAGTTTCAAGCCAGGCTTTGAAATACAACCGTACGGACGGAATAGTTTTCGACGTTGCCGTATTCACAAATATCGGCACAGATCACATAAGTCCCGTTGAACACGAAAATTTCGACGATTACTTTTCGTCGAAACTTCGTATTTTCGATTCTTGCAAAACGGCTTGCATTAATACCGACGCCGATTTCGCAAATGAAATACTGAACGCCGCAAAAGGCAAATGCCGTGTTATAACATTCGGCTCTCACCCGACGGACGATGTTTATTGCAAACAAATCGAAAAAAGAAACGGCATAACTTATTTCGGTGTGAAAACTCCGGAATTCGAAAAAGAGCTTTGTCTTTCGATACCCGGACTGTTCAATGTTTCAAACGCTCTTGCGGCGATTGCCGTAAGTTTTGCTCTCGATGTTCCGCCGAAACACGTTGAAAACGGGCTTTTGCGTGCCAAAGCTCCCGGAAGAATGGAAGTTTTCGAAAGCGATGACCGCCGTATTGCCGTCGTTGTAGACTACGCCCATAACAAGATGAGTTTCGATGCGCTTTTCAAATCGACAAAAAGCGAATATCCCGACCGAAAGCTGATTTCCGTATTCGGCTGTCCCGGCGGTAAAGCGCATTTAAGACGGTGTGACCTTGCAAAAGCCGCAGACAGCGCATGCGATTATATCATTATCACCGAAGAAGATTCGGGAGAAGAACCTTTTTCGTCAATAGCCTCCGATATATCGAAAAATATCGCAAAACTTCCGTTTGAGATAACGGAGGACAGAGAGGACGCGGTGCGGAATGCGATTTTTAATTGTTTTAAGGGAGAAAAAAAGGTAATTTTGCTCACCGGCAAGGGCGGTGAGACAAGGCAAAAAAGGGGCACCGAATACGTTGATTGCCCGTCGGATATAGATTGCACTTTAAAATATCTTGCCGAATACAACGAAGCCGTTCTGCCTACGGCTTAAAACAGCGGCAGAAAAATCAAAACGAAAAAGAGGATACCGACATGTGCGGATTCATCGGATATTTTTCAACGGATAACGTTACTTACGACAGAAAAAAAGTTCTCGAAGAAATGAGCGACAGAATTGCCCACAGAGGTCCCGACAGCAGCGGATCGTTTATCGAAAACGGCGTTGCGCTCGGATTCAGGAGGTTGAGCATTATCGACCTTGAGGGCGGAGATCAGCCTATTGTGTCCGAATCGGGAAGATACGTCATTGTGTTCAACGGGGAAATATACAATTACAGAGAGCTTCGTCGAAAACTCGAAGAAGAACACGGATGCAAGTTTAAAACCAATTCCGATACGGAGGTAATTCTCCAAACTTACGGTATATACGGGAAAGAAACCGCAAAGAGGCTTCGGGGCATGTTTGCTTTTGTGATTTACGACAGAGAGAAACAAACTCTGTACGGGGCCAGAGACCGTTTCGGAATCAAACCGTTCTATTATGCAAACTACGGCAATTTACTTCTTTTCGGATCGGAAATCAAAGGATTTCTTCCCCATCCCGAATTCAAAAAAGAAATAAATCCCGATGCTTTGAAAATGTATCTCGAATTTCAGTATTCGCCGATGAAAGAAACTCTGTTCAAAGGAGTTTTCAAACTTGTTCCCGGAACGCAGTTTACATTTGACGGTACGAACTTTTGTGAGGAAACATATTTCACGGCGGAATTCGCTCCTCTGAAGAGAAGCTACGACGATGCGGTTTCGCTTATCGACGAAACAGTTGCGGAGTCGGTAAAATATCACCTTATAGCCGACGTCGAAGTCGGGTCGTTCCTTTCGGGAGGAGTCGATTCAAGTTACGTTGCATCGCTTTGTCGTCCCGATAAAACGTATTCGGTCGGATTCAAAGTCGAAAATTTTGACGAGACGGGTCTTGCGAAGGGCTTGAGCGATATGCTCGGCATTAACAACGCTCAAAAGGAAATTTCCCCCGATGAATTTTTCGACGCACTTCCGCAGGTTCAGTACCATTCCGATGAGCCTCATGCGAATTTATCCGCCGTGCCGCTTTTTTACCTGTCGAAGCTTGCCGTAAACGACGTAAAAGTTGTTTTAAGCGGAGAGGGAGCGGACGAATTCTTCGGCGGATACGATTGGTATATTCAGAGCGAGGCTTCAAGACTTTATAAAAAGCTTTTGCCGCTCGGTGCAAGAAAAGCCGTTGCCGCTCTTTTTAAAAAATTCCCGCAAAGGCACGTAAGGCACTTTTTTAAGTCAAACGCCGAATGCGTTGAGGATACTTATATCGGTCAGGCGTTTATCATGAAAGATGTCGATGCCGACAGAATCACAAGGGAAGAATACAGAAGCCGTATGAGTTACAAGGATGTTACGGCGCCCTATTACGAAAAGGTCAAAGGTTGCGACGATCTCACTAAAAAAATGTATCTCGACATGAATTTGTGGCTGCCGAACGATATTCTTCTGAAAGCCGACAAGATGACTATGGCTAATTCTCTCGAAGCGAGAGTTCCTTATCTCGACTGTGAGGTGTGGGACGTTGCGCGAACGCTGACAAGCGCTCAAAAAATGAAGGGAAGGAAAGTAAAAAGAGCTTTTCGTTCCGCCGCCTTCCGTCATATACCGGAAGAATGGGCGAACAGAAAGAAAGCCGGCTTTATGGTTCCTTTCAGAGTATGGCTGAAAGACGAGAAATACGCATCGAAAGTCCGAGAAGCTTTCGGCAAGGACTATGCTTCACGGTTTTTCGATACGGAACTGCTTTCGAATATGCTCGATGAACATATATCGGGAAAGAAAAACAATGCAAGAGTAATTTACACCGTGTATTCTTTCCTGATTTGGTACGAACAGTACTTTGTACTGAGATAAATTCCAACTGATTTACGGAGAGAAAAATGACAAAAGAAAAATTTCTGCCGATAATACTCGGAAGCGATGAAAACGCTTACGGAACAAGCCGTCTCTTTCACGAGGCATACGGTATAAAGCCTTTGCTTATATGCACAAGGCAACTTATTCCGACCCTTTACAGTAAGCTTTTCTCTCTCAGAAAAATCGAAAATTTCGACAGAGACGACGTTTTTTGCAAGTCTCTCCTTTCGGTGTTAAAAGAGCAGGCCGAAAAATACGAAAAGCTTATAGTTGTCCCCTGTTCGGATTACTACAGTGCAATGCTTTCAAAGTATTACGGCAAGTTCGAAGGGCTTATCGCAAACGAATTTATTTCACCGAAGCTTTTGTCGACGCTTGACACAAAAGACCGTTTTTATGCCCTCTGCGAAAAGTACGGTGCGCCGTACCCCGAAACTCTCGTTGTCGAAAAGGCCGACAGGCTGAATGCCGCCGACAGCCTTCCGTTCTCTTTCCCGATAGTCGTGAAACCCGAAAACTCGAATGCTTACGATTATCTCCATGCCTCTTTCGAAGGTAAGAAAAAAGTTTATTTTTTCTCCGACAGGGAAAGTTACGTCACGCTTATCGAAAGCATGAATAAATCGTCTTATGAGGGAAAACTCGTAATACAGAAATTCATCGAAGGCGGAGATTCTTCGATGAGAGTTATAAATTCCTATTCCGACAAAAACGGGAAAGTAAAGGCCATGTGTCTCGGTCAACCCGTGCTTGAGGAATACGCTCCCAAAACGCTCGGTAATTATGCCGCGATTATTTCAAGAAAAGATTCCGAGCTCTGTGAAAAAGTGCGCACTTTTCTTGAAGACATCGGATACGTCGGATTTTCCAATATAGATATGAAATACGACCCCGAAAGCGGCGAATATTTAATGTTTGAAATCAACCCCCGTCTCGGCAGAAGCAGCTTCTTTGTGAGGGGTGCCGGAATCAACATGATGAAAGTTTTGACGGATGATACGGTTTTCGGAAAAGAAATCCCGTTTACTCTTGCCGATACGACGGCTTTGTGGGCAAACGTTCCGAAAGCGGTTATCAGAGAATACGTTAAAAACAAAGAGTTGAGAAGCGAAGCCGAAACGCTTATAAAAGAAGGGAAATTCTCCGACACTTTAAGCTGTCCTCAAGATATGAATATCAAACGGCTGTTTTGGATTAAAAGATATTATTTGGGACAATATAAAAATTTTAAAAAATATTATTTCGACAAATAACGGTAAAAATAAAGAAGGGGTTAAATGAAAAGCAATATCAAATATACGGTGTGCGAGGCTCCCGTGTGCGTCGGTTCTCCGACGGTAGGCACAGAGGACGCATATCGCCATCTTAAAGAAAACGGGCTCTCCGATTTAATGTCGGACGTCGCCGTATTTTGCGATTTTACAGCCGAAAGGACAAAAGAAGAGGCCCTTAAAAATCCGAAGCTCAAAAATCTCGAAACCGTAGTCCACGTTTCGAAAGAGCTTCTTGCTATGCAGAGAAAAGCATTTGACAAAGGAACTTTCCCGATAACGGTGGGAGGGGACCATTCGATAGTCATGAGCTCGGTATCGGCTCTTTCCGAAAAGGCGGGAGCTTCGAATACGGCGGTGATTTACGTCGACGGTCATGCCGATATCAATACCGAGAAAACCTCGTGTTCGGGCAGAATACACGGTATGCCGCTTGCCGAGACTTTGGGACTCTGCGCCGACCTCTTGGATATCGGGTGCAAAAACAGCCCCGCACTTTACGGTGAGAATCTTTACATAATAGGCGCTCACAGCGTCGACGACGGCGAATGGGACATCATGAGAGAGCACAAGGTAAATCTGTACTCTCCGAAAGAAGTTGTCGAAAAAGGCACTCTGCAAGTCGCACGGGAGGTTCTTGAGAAGACCGCCGGAAAAAGGATTCACTTAAGTTTCGATGTCGACTCGATTGACGGTGCGGAGTTCAAGTCGACGGGTTACGTCATGGACGGAGGAATGCCGTATTCAACCGTATATTCGCTTCTTGAATCTTTTATAACTTCGGGGAGAATTTCGTCGTTTGATTGCGTCGAATACAATCCGCATCTCGACAAAACGGGAGATGACCTTAAAAAACTTCTTGATATTTTCAAACTTTTCGTGCGCTGAATGCACGGGTTTCGGAATATATTCAACAGGGAGGAAAAACAATGAAACGTTTTTGCAAAATCTTATCCGTTATGCTCTCAATCGGTCTTCTTTTCTCGGTTCTGCCTGTTTGGGCGGAATACGACGTAGTCGAAAGCGGAGATTTTTACTACGTATTGAACGACGACGGTACGGCAACGGTGGTAGCTTCTTCGGCAGATACGGACATACTTGAAATTCCGGCAAAAATCGACGGATACAAAGTTACCGCAATAGCGGATTACGCTTTTTCGGAATATACCGAATACACAGGCGTGATTCTTCCCGAAGGCCTTTTGTATATCGGAGACGGCGCTTTCGAACTGTGCCTTATCGAGGGTGACGTTACAATACCGAAAAGCGTGACGCACGTCGGCGTTGCGGTTTTTGAGGGCTGTCAAAACCTTAAAAATATCAACGTCGAATCGGGAAACGTAAATTATTCAAGCGAAAACGGAGCGCTTTACAATTTCGATAAAACAGAGCTTATAGCTTTTCCTGCTGCAAGCGATATTACCGATTTCACGATTTCGGGCAACACCGAGAAAATCTGCGATTACGCCTTTTCGGGCTGCGAAAATTTAAGCGATGTCACGATTCCCGAAGGTGTTGTTTCAATAGGCATTTTCGCTTTTTCCGGATGTACATGTCTCAAAGGTATAGCAATTCCGAACAGCGTAAAATCCATCGGCGAATACGCATTCGAGTCTTGCAAATCCATAACCGAAGTTGCTCTGCCGAGCGGAGTTACCTCTCTTGGGGACTACACGTTCTACAGATGTAAAGCTCTCGAAAAAGTAACCCTCCCTGATAGTTTGGCAAGAATCGGAAATTCGGTTTTTTCCGGGTGTTCGTCTCTTAAAAGCGTTGTCATACCGGAAAACGTGACTCGAATGGGAACCGGAATTTTCAGCGAATGCAATTCGCTTAAGAAGGCAACTCTCCCCCGAAAAATCGAATCGATACCGGATAAAACTTTTTATAACTGCCTCCTTCTGGCGGACGTAAATATTCCGGATAGCGTAAAATACATAGGCAAGAGTGCGTTTTACAGCTGTGTTTCAATCAAAAACATAACCCTGCCCGCAAATCTTGTCAAAATCGGTGACAAGGCGTTTGAATCTTCGTACCAACTGAAAGAGATTACCGTTCCCGAAGGTACGGTTTCCATAGGGGAGAAAGCGTTTTACAACTGTTCGGGTATTTCCGAATTTGTCCTTCCCGACAGCATAAAACATATAGGTTCCTCCGCATTTTACGGTACGGCATATTATACCGATGAAAGCAATTGGGAAACCGGCGTTTTGTATATCGGAAACCACGTAATCAAATGCGATGCTTCCTACAGCGGCGAATTTACGGCAAAGGACGGAACGAAAACGGTTGCGGATTACGCTTTTTACGATTGCGATTGCCTGACGGGAGTATTTTTCCCGGACGGCACGGTTTCGATAGGCAACAGCGCATTTTACTCGTGTTCCGTGCTCTCGGAAATCACCCTTCCTGACAGCATATCTTCAATAGGTTCGTATGCATTTTCCGTTAGCCTGTACTATGACAGGAGCGCAAACCGGGAAAACGGTTTTTTGTACATCGGAAAACATCTTATCGACTGTGATTCTTCATACGCCGGAAATTACAAAATCAAGCAAGGAACGAAAACGGTTGCGCCTCACGCTTTTCAAGGATGCAAAAATCTTACGGGAGTTGAAATTCCGTCAAGTGTCGTATTTATAGGAGAGAAAGCGTTTGACGGGTGTAGTGCTGTTGAAAGCGTTACGATACCGAAAAAAGTTGCGGAAATAGGCTCCCGTGCGTTTTTCTCCTGTGAATCTCTCGAAAGCGCTTATTATCTCGGAAGCGAGGACGAATGGAGCGTAATAGAAAAAGGCGAGGAGATTTTCAACGGCATTGAAATTACGTTTATTCCGGATTCGGAGCCGGAATTCGTTTTGGGTGACATGAACGATGACGGAAAGCTGAATATGAAAGATATTATTCTTCTCAGAAAAATCGTTGCGGGAATTCTTTCGCCTACGGACATTCAGCTCATGAGCGGAGACCTCAACGAGGACGGAAAACTCAACATGAAAGATATCATAGCTCTCAGAAAAGCGGTGGCGGGTGTCGGTTAACATGACAGGCTGCGGGGCTTTGTCCCTTTCAAAGTCTCTATTTGAATTTCGGAGAAACGAAAACCTTTTAAAAACCGAAACTTTTAATTAAAACGTTTCAAAAAGCGACCGAAAGCATCAACCGTTCCGTATAAAATATATTTACAGGTCAATAATAGGTTGAAAAGATTTTTACGGAGGCTGAAAATGGTCAGAGGATGTCAAAAAAGAACCGTTCACATAAAGGATACCGCAAGCAGGTACTACGAAGAGGCTTTCTTCATTTTAAAGCCGGGTGCCCTTGACCCCGACTCGCAGTCCGATATGATAGAGGAAGCTATGCGTATCGCTGAAGAATCGCTTTCTGTATCGGTGCCGAAAAAGGGAAAGAAAAAAAGAATTTTGCGGGACGTCATAACATTTGCGTCCGGTTTCGCACTGTGCGCCGTAATATGCGCCGTTATTTCGTTTGTTGTCTTTTTATGACCTTTTAGCTTGACACGGGAGAGCCGATAGTTTATAATATAAAAGATGATATCGAACGTTAAAATTTCAGGCAGCCGATGCACGTCGGCTTCTGCTTTTTAGGTCGGATAAACGTTGATTCGGCACGGCTTTGTTGCCTGCCGTCCGACCGAGTGCCGCACTTTTTTGCGGCGTTATTACCGCTTTTGCGGAGAAAGGATATTAAATGGCAAAAGAAAAAACAAAGCTTAAAGTGATGCTTCTCGGCGGTCTTTGCGAAATCGGCAAAAACCTTACCGTTATCGAATACGGCGATGACATAATTGTCATCGATTGCGGCCTTGCATTTCCCGATGAAGATATGCTCGGAATCGACCTTGTTATACCGGACATCACTTATCTTGAAAGAAACAAAGAAAAAATCAAAGGAATACTGTTAACTCACGGTCACGAGGACCACATCGGGGCAATTCCCTACGTGCTCAGAATCATAAACCCTCCGATTTACGGAACACGTCTTACTCTCGGTATATTGGAAAGCAAACTCACGGAACACAACCTTGAAAATACGCCCGTTCTTCACACGGTCGAACCCGGTGACACCGTAAAACTCGGCGTTTTCAAGGCGGAATTCATAAGAGTCAACCACTCTATTGCCGATGCTTGCTGTATTGCCGTCACGACTCCCGCAGGAGTCATAATGCATACGGGAGACTTCAAACTTGACGTTTCGCCTATCGGAGGCGAAATGATGGACGTTACCAGAATCGGTGAATACGGAAATAAGGGAGTTCTCCTCCTGCTTTGCGAATCCACTAACGTCGAACGCTCCGGGTTCACTCCTTCGGAAAGAAAAGTCGGGTCGTCTCTTGACCAGATTTTCATGTCGAATACCGACAAGAGAGTTATAGTTGCGACGTTTTCGTCAAACGTTCACAGAGTACAGCAGATAATCGACGTCAGCGTGAGATACGGCAGAAAAGTCGCAATTACCGGCAGAAGCATGACTAACGTCATAGGTGCCGCAGTCCGTCTCGGCTATATGAACGTTCCGTCGGACGTAATCATCGATATCGGAGAAATCGGAAAATATCCGCCGAACCAGCTTACGATAGTCACGACGGGCTCACAGGGTGAACCGATGAGTGCCCTTTACAGAATGGCATTTTCGGAACATAGTATGGTTCAGCTTACATCAAACGACCTTGTCGTTCTTTCAAGTCATGCAATACCCGGCAACGAACTTCTTGTAGGACGTATCGTAAACGAAATGTATAAAAAAGGAGTCAACGTTTATCACGATGAAGCCGAAGTGCACGTTTCGGGACACGCATGTCAGGAAGAACTTAAATTTATGCACGCACTCGTCAGACCGAAGTATTTCGTTCCGATTCACGGCGAATACAGGCATCTGATGCAACACAAAGAACTTGCCGAATTTATGGGAATGAATCCCAAAAACATTTTCGTTTTGAATATCGGAGATGTTCTTGAACTTGACAGCCGATCATGCAAGAGAGCGGGTACCGTTCCGGCAGGACATATTCTTGTCGACGGATACGGCGTCGGTGACGTCGGAAATATCGTTCTTCGAGACAGAAGACACCTGTCGCAGGACGGACTTATCATAGTCGTTGCGGCAGTTGACGGGGTGAGCGGAGAAGTTGTTTCGGGTCCCGATATCATTTCAAGAGGTTTCGTTTACGTCAGAGAAAGCGAAAGTTTAATGAACGAAGTAAAACTTATCGCCGAAAAAGCTTTCGACAAAGCCGTTTCCGGAAACGACAGAGAATGGAATCAAATCAAGAATACCGTAAAGGATACTCTGACAAAATATATTTACAGCAAAACAAAGCGCAAGCCGATGATTTTGCCCGTAATTATGAACGTGTGAGGTCTTATGATTCGCCACTGTATTTTATGGAAAATCAAAGGTGAAAATACGGACGCCGTTAAAGTCGACGCCAAAGCCGCTCTTGAGGGGCTTGTCGGAAAGATTGACGGTCTTGTAGAACTTCGAATTCTCACAAATCCTCTCGAAAGTTCAAGTGCCGACATGATGCTTGACAGCATTTTTGAAAGTACGGAAGCGCTTGAAGCTTACAAAACACATCCTCTTCACGTCAAAGCGGCAGACACATACGTCAGACCTTATGCCGAAGTCAGACTGAGTTTCGACTTCGAAGAATAAAACAAAATCAGGGTTGGAATGCAATTTACAATGCGTTTCGACCCTTTTTGCGTCTTTTTACATGTTATCATAAAAAATTGACAAAAATCATTGCTCAAAAGCATTGATTTTTTTCTATATAACTGATATTATATTATTATAGAAAAAATAGTGGAGGAAAAATCCGTGAAGAACGACAGCTGTAAATATTTTAAAAAGTGCGGAGCCTGCCAGCTTCGAAATTTATCGTACGAAGAACAGCTTTCGTTTAAAATGAGCCGTGTGATAAAACTTCTCGGCCGTTTTTGTCATGTTGATGAGATTGTCGGTATGGAAAATACCGCCGCATACAGAAATAAAGCTCAAGCGGTATTTTACAATCAGAGCGGCAGAGTTTTTTCGGGTATTTACCAATCGGCATCGGGAAAAGTCATAAGATGCGACACGTGTCCCGTAATAAGCAAAAAGGCCGGGCTCATTATCTCCGAAATCACCTCCATAATGAATGAATTGAAACTAAAAGCATACGATCCGTTTACGAAAAAAGGATTTTTGAGACACGTTCTTGTCCGTCACGGTTTTTTGTCCGGTGAAATAATGGTGGTTTTGGTGAGCGCAACGCCTTATTTTCCGAAAGAAAAAACTTTTGTTTCTCTGTTAACCGAACGTCATCCGCAAATAACGTCGATAGTGCATAACGTCAATGACACGGAAACTCCGCTTTGGCTCACCGATAAAGAACGCACCGTTTACGGAAGCGCAAGTATAACCGATTGCCTTTGCGGAAGCACTTTCAAAATTTCACCTCGCTCTTTCTACCAGATAAATCCCGTGCAAACGGAAAAACTCTATAAAACCGCCTTGTCACTTGCCGCACTCAGCGGACGTGAAACGGTTCTCGATGCTTACAGCGGGATAGGCACCATAGGCATTATCGCATCGAAATACGCAAAAACGGTTCACTGCGTCGAATCAAACCGTGCGGCTGTGACCGATGCGGTTGAAAATGCGAAAATCAATAATATTTACAACGTTAAGTTTTTTGCGTGCGATTCGGCAAAGTTCGTTGCGGGCGCCGCTGCAAAAGGCTCGGTGTACGATGTAGTATTTATCGACCCGCCGAGAGCGGGATGCGACAAAAACTTTCTGTCGAAACTTATGACGCTGTCTCCCGAAAAAATAATTTACGTTTCGTGCAACCCCGAAACTATGGCAAGAGACATTGCATATCTCGGCGGAGGAAATTACAGAGCTAAAAAGATTATTCCGTTCGATATGTTCCCCCATACGAATCATACAGAGTGCGTCGCTCTTTTAACAAAATAAAAATATCGATTTCGAATTAGTTGAGGCGCACCGTGTTTTACCGAAAAATATTTCGGCATAAAAATCGAGTGGGGAAAGCGGAAGACGGCGCCGTGAATTCACTCGGATGTAAATTCGAAAGCGATGAGCGGCTTGATACATTTTTAAAAAGTTGAGGATTATATGGATAAAAATACTATA
>CAYXMB010000012.1:0-3770 GCA_964466085.1 uncultured Ruminococcus sp. | reverse complement strand
GAGCGGCTTGATACATTTTTAAAAAGTTGAGGATTATATGGATAAAAATACTATACTTGAATTACTTAAAAAAGCAAAAGACGCGGAGCGTTCCGCCTGCACCGACAAAGCACCCGGAAACACGTATCTTCTCGGAGACGACACCGTCCTTTGCCGTGAAAGAGAGCTCGGAGAGAGCAGATATCCTTACAGTGAGGACGGACTCGTAGTTTGGCTTCATACGACCGGGTTTATCAATGCATGCGAGAGCAAATTCACGATTTTCAAAACGACAAGTTTCGGAGAAGAAAGCCCCGTTATGTTTTTCGGCGGGCTTAAGATGCCGTCGGGTGAATATTTTCCGATTTCGGTGACGGGAGCCGGCAAACAACTTTTCGAAGAAAACGTATCCCGTTATATTATTTACTCTCTCAAATGCGCTTACTGTATTACCGATACGCAAGACGTTGTATTTGCGCTTCGTCTTTTTGTCGATGAAAGAAAGCATATAAGATTCGACCTGTCCGCAGTAAATAAAACGGGCGAGCCGAAAGAAATATATCTTTCCTCCTTCATGGAAGCCATTTTGCGCTTTGAAGAATACGAGACTTTTTGGCAGAGAATGTCGAAATTCGGAAAGCACATCGGGGACGGCAAGTTTATTTTAAAAAGCCGAAACGGTGCCGACGATATGCTGACGGTAAACAGAAAAGCCGAAATTTCTCACGTTGACGGCGAATATCGAACGGCGTCGAGAGGCGATTTTCTTTCGGTGAACGGTGTAACCGTTTCCAACGCCGTATCTCTTAAAAAAGGAAAAATCGAAAGAAGTCACGGCAACGTCACGACAACCGATCTTCCCGTTTCGGCGGAAATCGTAAGGCTGACTCTGGAACCGTTGGGGGAGGCGCATATTCATTACGACCTTGCGGTATGTCACGATGAAAAGACCGCACACGCTTTGCTTTCTGAACCGATTGACACCGAAAGTGCCGACAGGTATTTGTCTTGCGCTGAACAAAAAGAAAAGAAAGATTTCGACAATCTTAAAATATGTTTCGAAGATTGGAAAAGCGATAAAGTAAACGCATCCGCTTTCAATAAGTTTTTGCGTTGCGTTCAAAAGCAGACATCTTTCTGTGCTCACGGTAAAAATTATGCCGGAGCTTATCTCGGAATAAGAGACGTTTTCCAACAGCTTGAGGGTGCTCTTATATGGCAAAGAGAGCTGTCAAAAGAGAAAATACTCGTCGCTCTCAACAATATTTTAACGTCGGGCAGACCGCCGAGAATGTTCTCATGCCCCGAAAACGACGACGCACCCGTTCCCGTTTGTCTTGAAAAATATATCGATCAGGGCGTATGGATTATATCGACCGTTTACACCTATCTTGCCTATACGGGAGATTTCGGTATTCTGAATGAAAAATGCGGGTATATAGATGCTCCGGACGAAGCGTGGATCGATGCTCACCGCACCGGAGAGATAACCACCGTTCTCGAACACCTTATAAGAATTACGAATTTCCTTCTGTCAAATATCGAC
The DNA here is from genome assembly GCA_964466085.1 of uncultured Ruminococcus sp. Classification (GTDB taxonomy): domain Bacteria; phylum Bacillota; class Clostridia; order Oscillospirales; family CAG-272; genus RUG14199. Next base: position 2,245 of record CAYXMB010000012.1, on the reverse strand, counting down.
ACCGAATATACGGGATGTCTCAAAGTGCTTTTCGGTGATTGGAACGATGCCGTCGACGGACTCGGAAAAACCGACGATGAAGGGCATGAATTCGGCACCGGAGTTACCGTCATGGCAACGCTTCAATTCAGGCAAAATCTCCGTGAAATGACGGAAATTTTGCGCCACACGGGCGGCTATGAAACGGAAATCTCGAAATATGCCGAAGCCGCATCGAAAATCGATGCGGGACTTATGAAATACGCTGTCGACGAAAAGTGCGGAAAGAGAAGAATAATTCACGGTTGGGGCGATAAAGTGTCGTATAAAGTCGGCTCGTTCCGCGATCCCGACGGCGAAGAAAGATACAGCCTTACACCGAACGCTTTCTGGGCTATAACCGGTTTTATCGAAAACGATTTGTCACTCAAAGAATCGATTATGGACTGTGTGAATGCCGTATCGTCGAAATACGGTTTGAAAACTTTCGACAAACCTTTTCCGAGAGGAACAAAGGGCGTCGGAAGAATTGAAAAAATCGTTCCCGGAACTTATGAGAATTCCTGTGCTTACGTTCACGGAAGCCTTTTCGGAACAATGGCCCTTTTCGCAATCGGTGAGAGCCGCAGAGCATGGGAGGAAATAGAAAAATCGATAGTTATCACCCATTCCAACGCAACGAAAACTTCGTTCGTCATGCCGAATTCGTACTGTGAAAATGCGGAATATTACATGGACGGCGAGTCGCTCGGCGATTGGCATACGGGATCGGGTTGCGTTCTTATCAAGGAAACCGTAAAATATGCTTTCGGAATCTCACCGACTTTCAACGGGCTTAAGATAAGCTTTCCGAAATTTTTCCCTGCAAGAAAAGGTAAAACAGAGCTGAAAATCAGAGAAAGCCTCGTTTGCGTCGAATATGAAGATAACGGAAAAGGCGAGAGAACGATAACGGTTGACGGAGCTTCGGATTTTAAAAAGGAATATTCAAGCCTTGCCGATATACCCGTCATCTTTATTCCGTCAGATGCAATGGGAGAAAAAATCACGGTTAAAATAACGGATTAACACCGTTTTTGCGGAATTATCGGTTATAAAGGGAGGTTATACTTCGTATTGCAATTATAATCTTGACTTATATCACCGCAGGCGGTATAATATAATTGTTCCGACGGGAACGAAAAATATAAAAACAAGGAACGGTAGAAGAAATGAGACTTATCGGCACTGTATCACGCGGAGTTCGTGCTCCCATTATAAGAGAGGGAGACGATATTGCGAAAATCGTCGCAACGAGCGTTCTTGACGCCGCAAAGAGTGAAAATATCGAAATTCACGACCGTGACGTTATTGCGGTAACGGAAGCCGTCGTGGCCCGTGCACAGGGTAACTATGCAACTGTTGACCAAATTGCCGCAGACGTAAAAGCGAAATACGAAAACGGAACTGTGGGAGTTATTTTCCCGATACTCAGCCGCAACCGCTTCGCAATCTGCCTTAAAGGAATTGCCAAAGGCGTAAAAAAAGTGGTTCTCATGCTCAGCTATCCCTCCGATGAAGTCGGAAATCACTTAATCGACCTTGACAGTCTCGATGAAAAAGGAATCAATCCCGGAAGCGACGTTTTGACAGAAGAAAAATTCCGTGAGCTTTTCGGTGTTGTAAAGCATCCGTTTACGGGAGTTGACTATATCGAATATTACAAAGGTCTTATCGAAGAATGCGGAGCCGAAGCAGAAGTCATTCTCGCAAACAATCCGAGAGCCGTTCTCTCATATACGGATAACGTTCTCGTATGCGATATACACACAAGGCACAGAACGAAGAGACTTTTGAAAGAAGCCGGAGCCAAAACGGTATACGGTCTTGACGATATTCTCTCAAGCAGCGTCGACGGTTCGGGTTACAATGCCGAATACGGCCTTTACGGAACGAATAAAGCAACCGAAGAAACGGTAAAACTCTTTCCGAGAGATTGCAAAGCGGTTGTCGACGAAATTCAGGCCATAGTCGAAAAAGAAAGCGGCAAGCACGTTGAAGTTATGGTATACGGCGACGGCGCATTCAAGGATCCCGTCGGAAAGATATGGGAGCTTGCCGACCCGGTTGTCTCTCCCGCATATACCGACGGGCTTATCGGTCAGCCCAATGAGCTCAAACTTAAGTATCTTGCCGACAACGATTTCGCAGAGCTTTCGGGAGATGAACTTAAAAAAGCCATTTCCGAAAGAATCAAAACTAAGGATTCTAATCTTGTCGGGAAAAT
>CAYXMB010000011.1:734-16133 GCA_964466085.1 uncultured Ruminococcus sp. | reverse complement strand
CTTTGCATGTACACAGTAAAATGTATCTCTGCCTTTTGTTTTCGGCGCAAATTTCTGCCCCGATTCTGTCGTGATGCTTTTAACCGTACCGTCGGAGGGTAAAAAAACATATAATTTCGAATCCAAAGTAACAACGTCCGTAACACCGTAGTTTACACCTTCAACAGACACTATTTTTGTGCCGTCACTCACTCCGTCAAGAGTGATTGTCTTGTAAGAGACCGAAGAACCGTTTGCATCTGCAAGAGTTCCCCAAAAACCGTTGTCGCTCTTTATGCTTCCGCCGGTGATTTGCGTATTGCTTGCGCAAAAAGTCGGCGCTCCCTTATATCTTGTTCCGACGGCGCCGGACACGGTTCCGCCGTTAAAAGCTATCGCAGATAACCATTGTGAGTTCTGTCCGTGAGCGATAGCGCCTATTTTTTCATCCGAATATGATGAATTTGCGTAAACCTTACCGCCGTTTACGGTTACCGTCCCGCCGGCGCCGCTGTTTTGCCCGTTACCGATTGCAGCCGCATAATTGGAGGCAATTGCCGTAATATCGCCTCCGTTAATAATAATATCTCCGCAGGCTTTTCCGTTTTGCGCACCGATTCCCGCACTTCGTGTGTAGACATTTTTACTTCCCGCAACAAGCTGTCCCATTGTATCGAAATCATCCGTCTGAGCGTAAATGTACAATTTATTGCCCGAATTAACGGTAATACCCTTCGTTGCCGTAAATTTCGTGTTGTTGCCGAGAACCAAGTGCACCGTGCCGCTGACCGTAATGCGGTCTGCAACCGTTACATCTTCGTTTACCATATACCACCCCGACGACATTGCGGTTGTGCCGGAGTTAACTATCGTCGGATAGCTGCCCGGTGTCCTTTCATACGACTCGACAAGCTTTTTCTGCGAGGAATTCCACTCTCTCTTTAAATAAATCTCCGAGCTCATTCCGCAATTGGTACAAGCCCCGTTTTGAATATCGGAATGTTTACATCTGTAAGCGCAATCGGTACAAATGCCTTCAGAGTAGATATGTTCCGATGATTCTATAACGGCATTACAACAAGAATGACATTTATCGTGCAACGTGTCATCATCCGCATTAGCCGAATAGTAAGTCTCACCTGAAGCGTGGTTCGTCACGTCTACGTCCCCGCTTTCGGCTCCGCATAATTTACAGGTTTTCACGGAAATACAGGTTGCCGCCGTATATACATGCAAATTGTCCGATGACGCGATTTCCTTTTTAACTCCGTCCGTTTTGCCGCAAATCAGGCAGAAAGAATATGCCGAACAGCCGGGCATGCGGCAGTTTGCCTTCTCTTCTTTATGTTCAACCATAACGCAGGTATGTTCGTCGTCTGCGGAATTCAGTGCGGTACAGCCCGAGTTGCCGAGCCAGCTGTCGCCCGAAGCTGTCGTTCCTGCAGCCCAATTTGCCGTTTCGGAAGCATTCGACGCACAGTTTGTCAAATAATAGCAGTTATTCTCTATTACCACCCGCAACATGTAGTTATCCTTTCTTGCCCACATACCTACAATTGCACCGACAGTACGGGTTCCGGCTGTCGTTTTAACCGTGCCGAAATTCACGCAGTCGTTAATCATGTTATCCTTGTTTTCATCCCACATAAAGTCGGACGTTTGTGCACCGCCTGCGATTCCGCCCACCATTTCACCGCTTGCTTTTACCGTAACGTCCGCACAAACCTTGCAACCCGAAACGGTGGTCATCTGATGTTGCATTTTTCCGACAACGGCGCCGACGTAGGAACTGCCGCCGAAAAAAGAATTCTTAATTACGATATTTTTAATTACCGTAGAACTCATACCGACGTAACCGAACAAGCCGACGTTTTCCGCCGTTCCGTTAACATACAGACCGCTTATTGTATGTCCGTTTCCGTCAAAAATACCGTAGTAATGTTGAGAACTGCTACTGTCGCCCTCGACGCCGATAGGCGTCCACGTATACGTTATCGAACCCGAATTACCGTCTTCCGTAACCGTTCCGTCATTCACGACAATATCCTGCAACAATACGGCGTTACCGCTTAACCGATAGAGCTCTCTGCCGTTTACAAGTTCGGCAAAGCCGTAAAGTTCCGCCGCAGTACGGATGGCATAGTATCCGTTATAGGAACTCCAGTTTTCTTCCGTAAGTCCCATTGCATCGTAGTTGTCTTCGGTAATCTTCGTCGGCGTGACGGGTGTGCCGTCATAAGCCGGGATACTTGCCGCTGTTGTTTGCATACCGGTAAAAGGTATTGCGCCTATCAACATTACCGCAGCGAGCACAAAACTTAAAACTCTTTTTTTCATTTACTTCGTTTTACCTTCTTTGTTCGTTGTATTACTACACATGATAGTTTCGAGAAATTATACCACTCACGGCTATCCATTTAAAGTGTATTTTTTGAACAATTCCGTTTTTCTTATGATTTTTTCTAATCATTATGACGCAACCGACAAAAAAGCAAAGCGGCACGGCTCAAATCGAACCGCACCGCATGCGCAAGTTATATTTTCGGTTGTATGTTCGGTTTCACTTCGAAAGCGGAACATCGGCACCGAATGTTGCGGCTCCGAAAACCGATGCCATAAATCTTGCGATTTTCACGTTGTCCGTCGTTATGCCGTTAAACTGCTCGCAACCGTATCCGAGAGCATAAACGGGAACCGCAAGATCGGTGTGGTCACCGCCGTTCTTTACGTATCCGGCTATATTAAGCGCACCCGTTTCATGGTCGGCGGTAACGATAAGAACGGTTCCGGGATGAGCTGCGGTAAACGTTGCGGCGTATTTAACCGCCTCGTCGAATCTGCTGACGAATTTCGCCGTATCGTCTCTTGTATAACCTGTCTCGTAGCTTCTGTCGCACGATTTATCGATATATGCTTCCTCTATCATTGCAAAGAAACCGTTTCCTCCCTCCGATATCAGATTGAGAGCCGTCTTTGTTTCTTCGAGAAGCTGATGCTCTCCGGGCAGGTTTCCGCTCAAATACGTGATATCCCCGTTTTCGATAAGCGATGTTTGGTCGGCACGGATTTCATCTATATTGGAACGGCTGACGTTATGAACCGTAAAAGCGGAAGGAGTTGCTCCCGTTGTGTCTTCGGTTGATATAACGGCGGTCTTAAGTCCTTGTTCTGCGGCAAGTTCACGAACGTTTTTGACTTTGGAACCGAATAAATTGTACCCCAGTTTCTTATTTTGAGTTTTCCAACCCGTTGCAAGTGCGGTCGCTGCGGCGGCACTGTCGGTAACGGTCGCTTTAAAGCCACCCGAATCGTTCATATCGGATGCGCTGAGCGTCGTACACTCACCCTGCGACGGAAATGACTTTGCCGTAAATTCGGAATAATCGTATGCCCACGATTCCTGTTTCGGGACGTATGAATCGGTGAATGCAACGTGATTGAATCCCATTCCGTCGCCTATCATAAGAATTACACTCTTTGCCTCAACAGGTGTGAAATCCTGCGGGACGGATTTTTTCGGAATGCTGTCAAGTGAGAGACCCCCGTCCGTTGAAACTTCCGAGCAAAGCTCTGCCACCGCTCCGCCTATCATATAATCACATCCGCCGAGTATTATTTTACCGTCCGACTCGAAAAACGTATATTGGTTATCAGAAAGTTCCGACATCGAAATTCCTCTAAAGTCTGCGGCGCTTCCTATCAGTATCTCATATTCGAAAGCTTCCGACGTCGTGCCGACTTCAAGGCTTACACCCGATTCGTCATAAATTCTCGCACAGAGAATTTCCGCTGCGTATTTTTCGAAATCGCTCGGATTTTCGGCTGTTACAACCGTATAATCGGCTATATTCGCAGATGTTTCCGAAATCATCGAAAAATCTTTCTTGAACAGTTCTCTTTCGGCGGCAACGCTTAAGGCATCCTGCTCTGAGGTGCAGAAAATAACGGAATCGATATAAATCGTATCCCCCGTGCTTGCCTTAACGAAATATCTCACCGTTAACCCGTCGCCGTTCCACGTCGGAATGTCCGAAAGGTCGATAATTGCGGAATGAAATCTTCCGTCACACTCAAGTGAAAACTCCCTGAAATCGTCCTCAACGCCGAGTGCCGAGCCTGTCGCAACCGACGAGTTCGCTCCGTCTCCGTTATTCGGCGTCATGTACGTTACGACAGCATATGTATAAGACACCGCATCGATTTTATCGATTCTAAGCTGTGCATCGGCACCGTTTGTAACATCGCTTTCCGCAACAAGTTTTGCGGTTTGCATTTCGGAATCGTAATCTGCCGATTTCGATATTTTGACCGATACCTCAACAGATTCTTCGGAACCCAAAATGATTTTCGAAAGCTCTTTCAAGTCTTTTGACGTAACTTCACCGTCTCCGTTGACGTCGGCATTCGGATAATCTTCGGATTTTAAAGTGAAAGTAAGAATCTTCTTGAGTATTTTCCTGTCAACGGTCGAAACGATGCCGTCTTCGTTGATATCTCCTAAAAAACATTTTCGTGAAGAAGAAACCGTCAGGTTTTCACATGCCGTCTCGCTGTCGAAAATATATTCGACGTTTACGGCGGCAACGGTTACCGTTGCAAATACCGAAAACAGAGTTGCAAGTGCGATTATAACCGATATTATTTTTTTCATCCGTTTGTCCTCCGATGAATTTTTTCTTAAGACAAGTATACCCTATGTTTCGTTTCTTGTAAATAGGCAACGGAAAAATCAAGGATTTTTATTCGAAATTTATTAATCCAAACCGTCGGGTTGCGGTTTTGAATTCAATTCTTTATATACTTTAAAGATAATAATCACCGCTATTACGAACGTCAGAATATCGGCGGTCGGAAAAGACCAAAGCAAGCCGTCGAGTCCCAAAACAACGGGCATGAGAACGGGCAGGAAAACACCGAATATAATTTCTCTCGCAAGTGAAACCGTAACCGAAAGTCCCACTTTGCCAAGTGCCTGCAAGTATATAAACGTGCCTTTATTTATTGTTGCAAGCGGCATCATGCACAGATAAATTCGAAAACTCTTAATAACGAAATCCGTGTAAAACGAGCTTTCGTTTGCCGCACCGAAAAGGCCTGCGATTTGCAAAGGAAAAATTTCCACGATAATAAGCGATACAACACCGATAACAGCCTCCGCTCCGAGCAGATAAGCAAATAATCGCTTTGCCCTGTCTTTTCTCTTTGCGCCGATATTGTAACCGACAATGGGAATACAGCCTGCCGCAAGACCTATTGCGGCGGATATTGCGATTTGGAAAAATTTCATTACGATTCCGAGTACCGCAAGAGGAATTTGAGCATACTCCGCCCTGCCGAAGATTTCATCCATTGCACCGTATTTCGCACACGCATTTTGTACTGCCGCCATTGAAATAACAAGCGAGATTTGCGCCAAAAAACTCGTAAGTCCGAGTGACAAAAATCTTTTCACAATATCGGCGGAAAATACAAAGCTGCTTTTCGAAAGGTTTACGGATTTCATATGGCAAAGATACCACAGCGACATCAAAGCGGTTACCGCCTGACCGATTACGGTTGCAATTGCGGCGCCTGCCATCCCCATTTTCATCGGAAAAATAAAAACGGGGTCGAGAATAATATTGGTCATCGCACCGGCAAGAACGGAAATCATCGCAAATTTCGGGCTTCCGTCCGAGCGTATAATCGGATTCATCGCCTGACCGAAAATATAAAACGGTATACCGAGTGTAATCCAAAAGAAATACTCCTTCGCACACGCAAAAGTTTCTTCGTTTACTCTACCGCCGAAGGCCGTAAGTATCGGTTCGGCAAAAATCAGATAAATTATCGCAAGGGCAACGCCGGAAAGAACGCAAAGCAAAACCGAGTTTCCGACGCTTTTATGTGCGTTTTCTTTTTTATTTGCACCGAGAGACTGACTGACAAGGGTACAGCAACCGTCGCCTATCGTTACGGCTATGGCAAGAGCGATGACGGTCAGCGGAAACACGACTGTGTTGGCGGCGTTTCCGTAAGAGCCGAGATAATCGGCATTGGCAATAAAAATTTGGTCGACAACGTTGTAAAGAGCTCCGACCAAAAGGGAAATGATACAGGGCACGGCATATTTACCCATTAGTTTGCTTACCTTTTCCGTTACAAGATAAGACTGATTGTTTTCTTTCATTTTTTACCTCCTCACAAAAGAAAAAAAGGCGCAAATCCAAAAAAGCTGGACTTACACCTTTCGGCTACACACTATAGCATATTTCGCCTTGAAGCAAAAAACGGTTGCGTCAAGGTTCGATACCGATATTTTATCACAAACTTCCGAAATTTTCAAACGGTTTTCGGCAATTTTTTCGGATTTTCTCGGAATGTTTACTCCGTGCAAAAAAACTCTGCCTTCCGTGAATTTGGGAATTCGAATTTAAATTCACCGAAATTCGTTGCTCTCAAAGCGGTTTTTTCTTGATTTGAGAATAGTTTCTCGGATATCCGAGAGGCGTTATCGAAGTTTTTCGGCATATCACGATATACCTTTTCCCTCCGCCTTCAAATTCGTAAGGAACGGCTGCGACAAAAGTCAGACCGAGTTTTTTAAAGGCGTTTTGCGCCTCTTCGATTTCGGCAAGTGCCATAGAACCTTTCATTGAAATAAAATACCCTCCGGGCTTTAAAAACGCCGCCGCAAGTTCAGTCAGAACGTTAAGCCTTGCCACAGCCCTTGCGCTGACGAAATCGAATTTTTCCCGATTGTTCTTCACGGCATCTTCCGCTCTTTCGGGGAGCACAGAAAGCTCTACACCGCTTTTTTCGGCGCATTCCGCAATAAAGGCACATTTCCTTGCCGTAGAGTCCAAAGCCGTAACACGAGCCTTGTCGAGAGTCACGGCTATAGGCAAAGCGGGAAATCCGCCGCCGCTTCCGACATCGAGCAGTTCAAACTCTTTTCCGCCCGCTAATTTACGAATTTCGCGAGCGCAGTAAAGGCAGTCCAAAACATGTTTTTTTCTTGCCTCGTCGGGGTCTGTTATAGCCGTTAAATTAAACTGTCTGCCTTTTTCGAAAAGATTTTCGAGATGGCAATATAACTTCCGACATTTATCTTCCGTTACAAGTTCTTCGGGTATTTCGAAACACTCGCGGCGAAGTGCCGCATAAAAATCTTCAAACATATCTTTTCCGTTCCGTGCTTTGGCACTCGATTAGAATAAAAGGACCTTTCGAAAAAGGCCCTTTCGGCAGATTCAGTCTTCAACGTCCTGCTGAGAAACTTCCTCTTTTTTTGCAAAGCGGTGATTCCTTCTGTCGTATTTATCCTCGCCCTCGTAAGTAATGACGATTTTACGGTTCTCATCGGAGCCGACCGAGTGAGTGGATACGTTTTCGAACGACTGAATTTCGGAATGAATAATTCGTCTTTCGTAAGGATTCATCGGTTCGAGAAGAACGTTTCTCTTGTATTTCTGAGCGTTGGTTGCCATTTTTCTCGCAAGCGTTCTTAAAGTTTCTTCTCTCTTTGCTCTGTAATTTTCAATATCGACGACGATTTTAACGAATTCCTTTTGTGTGGAACCTCCGCGTCGAAGAGCACTCAAATTGACAAGATACTGTATCGCATCGAGAGTCTCGCCGTGATGACCTATAAGTATACCGACACCCTCTCCTTCGATTACAAGTCTGGGGTAAGAAGTCTCTCCCTCTTTTACCGTTTCGACTCCGTCAAATCTTGCCGTTGCGTTGATTTCCATATTTTTAAGAAGATTATTCGCAAATTCAAGCGCATATTGCTTTTCTTCTTCGGTTACAACGATTACTCTGGGCTCTTTGACTGTCGGGGGCGTTGAAGGCTTCTCGGTTTTTTTGACTGTTGCAGAAGCTTTTTCGGCTTTTTTCTCAACCGTTTTTTCCGCTTTTCTTTCGTTCTTTGCAGTCTGTTTCTTATCGGGCTTTCTTTCACGGTACTTTTCACCGCTTCCGCCCTTATCGGTTGATACTTTCATATCTTTAACCGATGAAACGATATCGGAAAGTGTCATCTCGTCATCGCCGTTTATAGTGACTCTTATTTTAGCGGGAGAGCTGCCTATACCCAAGAATCCTTTTTTGGGAGTTTCTATAAGGTCATAGGATGCATTTTTACTGCTGTACTCCGCAACCGCTTTATTCATTGCTTCTTCCACGGTTTTACCCGTAACAATTATTTCTTCACTCATATTGCGTGTCAATCCTTATTTTTTTCTTTCTTTTTCTTGAATTTCGTTCCCTTATCCTCTTTAAGAGGTGCCGCAACGGCTTCCGTTACCTTCGTAGCTTCCGCTTTTTCCTCTTCTTCGGTAAGATCATATCTCGTTACCCTTCCGTTTGAAACGTACTCCTCGTCGTCATCGTCGATGTGATGAAGCGAGCGCACCTTCGGCTTCGAAGGGTCGTGTTCCGTTTTTTTCTTTTTGTAGGTTTTATTTCCGTACATTTCTTTCTCGGCAGCCTTATAATCTTCTTCCGTAAACTTCGGAAGGGGCATAAGCTTTGCGAGAATAATTTGCTGAAGAAGGCTCAAAAGGTTTCTGAAAATCCAGTAAATACCGATAGCCGCAGCATAAAGATATGCAAAATATCCCGAAAGAAGAGGCATTGCGTACATCATGAGCTTCATCGAGGTCGTGTTCTGCGCATCCTTTGTCGACGGATCCTGATACGTGAATTTTTTTGTAAGCCACTGACTGAATATCAGTGCCACAACGGTTATAACGGGGATTAAAAACATCCACGAAAGAACGCCGTATTCTTTGGGAGCTATTGCAAGGTCGATTTTTCCGCCGAACACCGTGAAGTCGGGCAGTTTTGCAAAATCAAACGTCGCCGCACCGATTTCGTTTGCGAGATTCGTCGCAAAATCCGCTCCTTTTTGAGCCAAAGCTTTAATAAGCTCAATTTGCGGATATGCGGTCTTTTCGGCGATAAGTTCGAGTTCGACGGCTTTTGACGTCAACGAGGAAATATCCGCTGTCGAAACACCGCAAAGATAGTGAAGCGGCTGTGTTATAACTCTGAAAAGAGCAAACAAAATCGGCATTTGAATAAGAAGAGGCAAACATCCGCCGGCGGGATTGAAGTTTTCCTTTTGGTACAAATCCATCGTTTCCTGCTGCGCCTTTTGCTGAGTTACCTTGTCGTCTCTTCCCTGATATTTCTTTCGAATGGCGGCAACCTTAGGAGCAAGCTTTGCCTGTTTAATGGAGTTTTTCTGTTGCTTGATTGCAAACGGCAAAAGAATTACCTGCATAATCACTGCGAACAGAAGCAAAGCAAACATGTAATTGTGGCCGAGCCAATAGCAAAATTGAAGAATGTAGGCTATGGGTATACGGATTATATCCCATATGCTGCTGAAATTGATACTGTTAAACATTTTGCTTCCTTTTCAGTTTTTAGTTCGGAAATCCGTTTCAACTCTTGCGCTTTTTCTTTCCCGCCCTTTCCGGAACAGGGTCGTATCCGCCTTTTGAAAAAGGGTTGCATCTTAAAATACGCCATACGGTAAGAACAAGTCCCAAAATCGGTCCCCATTCCTTAAGCGCATCTATCGCATACGCCGAACAGGTCGGCTTAAACCTGCACGACGGCTTTTTCAAAGGGGAAATATATTTTCCGTACAGGCGAATGAGAAATATAAGCGGTGCCGACAGGACGGCTTCCGCCTTATAAATCAAATTTTTCATCGCAAGGCTCTTTTTTTTCGGATTCCGTTTCGTTTTTTTCCCTTTCGGGGAGATTTTCGAGCATATCGAGTTTTGTGAGCGCATATTGCAAGTCACGCTTTACGTCCTGCATTTTCACTACAGTGGCTCTTTCTCTGGCGGCAATAACTATTATCCTGCCTTTTCTGATACCGTATAAAGAGTCGATTTGCCTATACGCCTCTCTCACGATTCTTTTTGCACGGTTTCTCTGCACTGCGCCTCCGATCTTTTTCGAGGCTGATATGCCCACTCGGTTTACGCTCGTTTTCAAAGGATTTGCCTTCTTCAGTCTCCTCGCATGAAGGTCCTTCATGACGTAAACCGACACTGTACGGCAAACCGCCCGCTTGCCGTTTTTGTACGCCTTTGAAAAAAGGTGGTTTTCTTTTAAAGAGATTGTATTCATAAGGTTTTATCCTTGCCTGTTTTTTCGCCTTTTTCGGCTTTAAATCGCACCTTATCGGCAATATTCCCGATTCAGAGCTTTAGTACAAAACCCCCGACGTCTGAAAGGACCGTCGGAGGTTGTCATCGGGACGGTATACGTCCGATATGACTCGGTGCGCAATCTAAAGCAACAAAGACTCAGTGAGTAAGTCTTACTCTGCCTTTAGCACGGCGTCTCTTGAGTACCTTTCTGCCGTCTGCCGTACTCATTCTTTTTCTGAAGCCGTGAACCTTTTTTCTTTGACGCTTTTTGGGCTGATATGTTCTGAGCATATTCGCACCTCCTTAAATTTATTAACTGTAATAATCTTTTCAATGCGGTTCTATATAATATAAAATATAAAACTATGCGCATAGGCAATAATTATTATAACTTTAAAAGTACCGTTTTGTCAACAGTTTTTGAGAAAGTTTTCGGCAAAAATTTATATGTCGGCTCAAAAACACGATATATTGTACCCGAATTGAAATCGGAGTACAATCCTTTTTTGCCCTATTTCGAAAATTTGCTATTCGAAAAGGGAATTAAAAATATTTTTTATCCAAAGTTCTGAGCTGAACCGCTTCGGCAACGTGCTTCGTTTCGATATTCTCGGCACCGTCAAGATCGGCAATCGTTCTCGCAACTCTCAAAACTCTGTCATAACCCCTTGCAGACATTCCCATAACCTCGAATGCTTTTTTAAGCACCGAAAGCGCCTTTTCGTCCGTTTTGCAATATTTTCTTATTTCTTTCGTGCCCATCGATGCGTTGCACGCAATATCGATTTTTTCAAACCTCTTTTGAGCAATGCGTCTTGCCGCCGTGACCCTCTCTCTTACGGCCGATGACGGCTCGGCATACCCGTCCGCCGAGAGCTCTTCGAAAGAAAGAGCGGGAACTTCAACCTGAATATCGATTCTGTCAAGAAGCGGACCGCTTATCCTCGCAAGATATTTTCTGATATCTCCCTCTTTGCACGTACACTCCTTAACTCTTGAGCCGTAATATCCGCACTTGCAGGGATTCATGGCCGCAACAAGCATAAAGTCGCTCGGAAAAGTTATTCTTCCCGCCGCACGGGTTATTGTAACCCGACCATCCTCCATAGGCTGTCTCAAACTTTCGGTGACATTTTTCGGAAATTCGGGAAGCTCGTCTAAAAACAGTACACCGTTATGAGCAAGAGAAACCTCTCCCGCTCCGGGTATTCTGCCGCCGCCGACAAGAGATACCGCACTCATGGTATGGTGAGGAGAGCGAAAAGGTCTTTGGCTTACAAGACTTTCTCCGTTTTTCAGTATTCCGGTTGCAGAATGAATTTTTGTTGTTTCCACAGCTTCGCCGAAAGTCATCGGCGGAAGTATCGACGGAATTCTCTTTGCAAGCATAGATTTTCCCGAACCGGGAGGTCCTATCAATAAAACGTTATGGCCGCCCGCTGCGGCAATTTCAAGAGCTCTCTTTACCCTTGCCTGTCCCTTAACATCGGAAAAATCGGGGCATCCGACGGGAGAGATGTCGCAGGAGAAATCTTCGGTAGGCATTTTTTCGATAAGTTTGCGCCCGCAAAGATGGGCAAGAAGTGCCGCAAGACTTTTGACAGGATATACGTTTATCCCCTCGACTACCGACGCTTCGGCGGCATTGGACTCCGGCACGAATACTTCCGCAACGCCCGCATCCCTTGCCGCAAGCGCCATACTGAGCACTCCCTTGACGGGGCGCACCTCTCCCGTGAACGAAAGCTCTCCGACAAAAAGCATCTTGTTAAGCGGAACTGCCTCCGGTATAACCTTTTTTCCTTTAAGTATCGCCGTTGCTATGGCAAGGTCAAGCGCAGAGCCCTCTTTTTTCATATCGGCGGGAGCGAGATTTATCTTTATCGAAACATCCGAACCCGCAATTCCCGTATTGTATATGGCAGTCTGCACCCTCTGCTCCGATTCCTTCACGGCGGCATCCGGCAAACCGACTATTTCGAAATTCGGTAAAGCTTTAAAGCACTGGCATTCAACGGTTACCAAAAATCCGTCTATGCCTATCACACCCGCACCGTTCGATGTTGTTAACATAAGCGTTCCTCTCTCGGTTCAGTTTTGTTTTTGAACGAATTTATACTCATCGTAAAATTTAAAATGAGAACAGTTGGCACCGTCTCCTTTTAAAAACCTTATAAGCTCATCTTCATCAAGCTCTTCACCGCATTCATAAGTCCCCGACTCGTCGTTGTAGTCGTAGTGAACGCAATCTTCGCAGTTCGTCGTTTTTCTCTTCATTATTATATTTTATCTCCGAAAACCCTTTTTTGATATTTTACCACTGTTTTTGCAAAAGGTCAATCCGTTTTCGCATAATAAGACAAAAGCGGTCACGGAAAATTCCGGACCGCAAATTTTATCTTTTGTCGATGTAAGAACAAGCGGCAAGAGCGGCAACCGCTCCGTCTGCCGTCGCTGTCGTTATTTGCCTTATTTTTTTCGATCTGCAGTCGCCGGCAACGAATATTCCGTCGGTTTCGGTAGTACAGTTTTCATCACTTGCGAAATATCCGTATTCGTTAAGCGATGCAAGGTTTTCAAATTGCCCGTTTTCGGGTATAAGCCCTATTGCGATAAAAGCTCCGTCGCAAAAAAGTTTTTCGTCTCCCGCTTCGCTTTTCGTGACAAGACCTTTGAACTCACCGTTTTCGCTTATTATATCGGTTACAACAGTTCCCATTCTGAAGTTAACGTTCTCCTTAGATTCGAGAATTTTCACAAGTTTCGCTTCACCCGTAAAGCAGTCGAGATTTTGCACAACGGTAACTTCGCTTGCGCCGTCGGACAGTAAAATCGCCTCTTGAAGCGCCGAATTTCCGCCGCCTATGACGGCAACTTTTTTGTTTCTGTAAAAAGCACCGTCGCAGACCGCACAAAAAGATATCCCGTTTCCGACGAACTTTTCTTCGTTTTCTATACCGATCATTCTGTGTTTCACGCCTGTTGCGATAATAACGGCACGTCCCTCAAAAGCGGCATCTTCCGTAATTACAACCTTTTTTTCGCCTAAGTCTTTTATTTCCTTTACTTTGCCAAGCTCTATTTCCGCTCCCTGACCCATTATTTGGTCAAGCAGTTTGTCGGCAAATTCATTTCCGCTCATTTCGATAAATCCCGGATAATTTTCGACTTTCGGAGAGAAAGTGATCTGTCCTCCGAAAGTACCCTTTTCGATTACGAGAACGCTTTTATCGGCCCTCAGCGCATAAAGTGCGGCGGTCATTCCGGCGGGACCCGCTCCGATTACAATTATATCGTACATTGAATAATCTCCTGTTATTAACGGGGGAACAAGTCCCCCGTTTTAATTCAGCCGTTGTTACCGATGAAAGCCTTAACGCCTTCAAGGTCGGCATAAAGCTTAAATTCGTCTCCCGATACGGCAACTATCGTAGGCGCCTGTTTAAGACCGTAATGGCGTGCCAAATCTTCGTTATCCTCTACGTAAAGCTTTTCGTAGGATATTCCCGCTTTATCGAGAAGACTTGTCGCAACTTTACATTTGGGACACGTCTTTGTCGCAAAAAGAACGGTTGCCTCAGCGTGCATCGCCGGTTTTTCTTCTTCGTGTTCGATGCACCCTGTATGAGTAAGATGAGAATTTTCAATCATATATTCTTTTCTGTCGGCAAATTCCTGAAGTTTTCCGTCGTTCCAGTTCTGAATAGGTCTGTAATATCCCGTAATACGGCTGTAAACTTCCGTGTGCTCACCGCATTTATCGCATATATACTTCTCTCCGGAAATATAACCGTGATTTTTACATACGGAATAAGTGGGGCTCAAAGTATAATAAGGAAGTCTGTAATTGTCGGCTATCGTTTTAACAAGCGTTGCCGCAGCTTTCCAATCGGGAAGCTTCTCGCCGAGAAAGGCGTGGAATACCGTTCCGGAAGTGTAAAGAGTCTGAAGTTCATCCTGAATGTCGAGAGCCGCAAAGACGTCATCGGTGAAGCTTACGGGAAGGTGAGAGGAATTCGTGTAATAAGGCGTTCCTTCGTCTCCCGCCGCAGTGATAATATCGGGGAATCTCTTAACATCGTGCTTTGCAAAGCGGTATGTCGTCGATTCTGCGGGAGTCGCTTCGAGATTGTAGAGATCTCCGTACATCTCCTGATAGTCGGAAAGGCGCTCTCTCATATGGTTCAAAACGTCTCTTGTAAACTCTTGAGTTTTTTTGTCGGTCATATCCGCACGGAGCCAGTTTGCATTAAGCCCCACCTCATTCATGCCTATAAGACCTATAGTCGAGAAATGATTTTCAAAACTGCCGAGATATCTCTTCGTATAAGGATAAAGTCCTTCATCGAGAAGTTTCGTGATAACGGTTCTCTTTATTTTAAGGCTTCTTGCCGAAATATCCATGAGCCTGTCAAGTCTTGCGTAGAAATCGGCTTCGTCGCTTGCAAGATACGCTATACGCGGCATATTGATGGTTACGACGCCGACAGAGCCCGTGCTTTCACCGCTTCCGAAGAAACCGCCTGTTTTTTTGCGAAGTTCGCGAAGGTCAAGGCGAAGTCTGCAACACATCGAACGAACGTCGGAAGGTTGCATATCCGAATTAACGTAATTCGAAAAATAGGGAGTTCCGTATTTCGAAGTCATCTCAAAGAGAAGCCTGTTATTTTCGGTCTCGGACCAGTCGAAATCTTTCGTTATGGAATATGTCGGAATGGGATATTGGAATCCTCTGCCGTTTGCGTCGCCCTCTATCATGGTTTCGATAAACGCTTTGTTTACCATATCCATTTCACGCTTGCAGTCTCCGTATGTGAAATCCATTTCCTTTCCGCCGACGATAGCTTTCTGATCCGCAAGGTCTGCGGGAACGGTCCAGTCTAACGTGATATTGGAGAAAGGCGCCTGTGTTCCCCATCTTGAAGGAGTATTCACGCCGTAAATAAACGACTCGACGCATTTTTTAACCTGCTCATAACCGAGATTATCGACTTTTACAAAAGGAGCAAGATACGTGTCAAACGACGAAAACGCCTGTGCGCCTGCCCACTCGTTTTGCATAATACCGAGAAAGTTTACCATTTGGTTGCAAAGCGAAGAAAGATGCTTTGCGGGTGCGGAAGTTATCTTGCCTCTTACACCGCCGAGACCTTCCTTAATAAGTTGTTTGAGCGACCATCCGGCACAGTATCCGGTGAGCATCGAAAGGTCGTGAAGGTGTATGTCGGCATTTCTGTGAGCATTGGCAATTTCATCGTCGTAA
>CAYXMB010000011.1:0-724 GCA_964466085.1 uncultured Ruminococcus sp. | reverse complement strand
TCTCGGAAAGCCAATAGTTTGCCGTAATTGCGCCAGAATTTGAAAGAATAAGTCCGCCGACGGAATACGTGCACGTAGAATTTTCCTTAACTCTCCAGTCGTTTACCTTGAGATAATTATCGACGATTTCTTTATAGTCGACTATCGTCCCTTTGAGGTTGCGGAGCTTTTCTCTTTGACGCCTGTATAGAATGTACGCCTTTGCAACATCGGCGTATCCCGCCTGAACGAGAACGGATTCACAGCTGTCCTGAATATCTTCGACGGTGATAAGCCCCTCTTTTATTTTCGGTTCAAAATCCGCCGTTACCTTAAGCGCAAGAAAATCTATAACTTGCGGATGAGTCTGTGTCTCCTGCGCCTCAAATGCAAGCTTTATAGCATCGCTTATTTTCGAAAGATTAAAATCTACTATCTTTCCGTCTCTCTTTTTTACCTGATACATGCCGTTCTCCTTGTTGTTTTGAATATTTATTATTGATTTTTATTTTATTTTTATACGTGTTTTCACCCTGCTTTCGGCGGTGCGTTCCCATTGTATCACAACATATACGATATGTCAATAGCCTTTTCGCAAAAAAACACAATATGTTGTTGATTTTTTAAACTCCCGAACAAGATATGGTATGCCTAAAATTGGAAATATTGCCCATAAAAATGCACTTATTCCGGCAAACGACGTGAGCTGTGAAGAAAGTACCGCAGTCGCTGTATTTCAAGCTGT
>CAYXMB010000010.1:0-16278 GCA_964466085.1 uncultured Ruminococcus sp. | reverse complement strand
TACAAAAATCCTCCTTTTGATTTCTGCTATGATTATACCAAAGGGGACATCTGCACGCCTGCGATTCGGCTTACAAATGCCCCCTCAAATCTAACAGTTTTGTTAGAAATCACTCAATTTCAAGTTTTCGCTGTGTCAAATCAATATCAATCACTGTTCCCACATCTACCGTAGAACTTGCAGTGATTGGATGTCCGAGATTTGTGCAGATGCGCTTGCACAGATACAGCCCGATACCGCTGGCTTTTCGGTCTGTCCTGCCGTTATAGCCGGTGTATCCGTTCTCAAAGATTCGGGGCAGATCTTCCGGAGCAATGCCGATGCCGGTATCTTTGATCCGCAGCGTTTTTTCGCCCACAAGGGAAATGGTAATGCTGCCACTTGGCGTGTATTTCAGTGCATTGGACAGCACCTGCTCAATCACAAAAGAGAGCCACTTTTCGTCGGTCACGACCGTTGCATTCAGCGGTTCATACACAAGGGAGAGCTTGCGACCGATAAACTCTTGCGAGAATTTTTTAACGGCTGATTTTACAATCTTGTCCAGGTCATATTCCTTGAACACATAATCGGTACTGTCGGAATCCAACCGCAAAAAGGTCAGCACCATATCCGCATATTGCTCGATGCGGAATAAATCAGAGCTCAGCTTTCGGGACAAAGGGGAGTCCTCGTTCTGTAAATTCAACCGCATGGAAGCAATGGGCGTTTTGATTTGATGTGCCCAGACCGTGTAATATTCTACCATATCGGCGTATTTTCGGTTCATTTCCTGTTGATAGGCATTGCGTTCGTCGCTGAGCAGATGGATAATTTCCTGATAGTCGCAGTCCTGTATGGTTTCAGCCATCGGAAAATTCTCCGTCATAGCATCGGTAACGGTCTTGATTCGTTGCAAAGATTCATGCTCCCGTTTCACCCGAAGAAAATCAAGCAGGCAACCCGCAAAACCGATACCCATGCACAGAATCGTGGGATAAATGACGGCTTTCAACGGCAAATGATAGAGTAGGAAACTGACTGTAAACACGATACAGAATACCGCCATCAGTAGGAATATTCGCTTATGTCCTTTGAGGTACTGCAAAAATAATTTCACCCGTACCACCTCAACCTTCTATAATATAGCCTACGCCGAATTTGGTTGTGATAAAATCCGCCAGCCCCGCACTGTCCAGCCGTTTCCGAAGCCGTCCCACGTTGACAGTCAAGGTGTTTTCGTCCACAAAACTGTCCGTTTCCCACAAAGCTTCCATGAGCTTTTCGCGGCTGACCACCTTGCCTTTGTTCTCCATCAGAATATGCAAAATCCGAAATTCGTTCTTGGAAAGGGAAATCTTTTCATCCATGTAACTGAGAGTGTTATCACCGGTATTGAGCAGCGCTCCTCGATGTTCCAATACGGGTACGGACGACGCAAAATCGTATGTCCTGCGGAGCATTGCCTGTAATTTTGCTATCAGCACGCTCTGATCGAAAGGCTTTGCGATAAAATCATCCGCACCCATATTCATTGCCATTATCATATTCATATTATCCGACGCAGAGGAAATGAAGATAACAGGTACTTTGGATACACGGCGAATCTCACTGCACCAATGGTAGCCGTTGAAAAAGGGCAAACCGATATCCAGCAGAACGATATGAGGATCAAATTCCGCAAATTCAGCCATCACATTTCGAAAGTTTCGAACGCAACGCACCTGCAAATCCCAAAGCTCCGCCTGCTCCTTGATTGCTTCCGCTATTCCCTTGTCATCTTCGACAATCAGTAATCTGTACATATTTGTTTCTCCGTTTTCGCAATATCCTCGCAATCGGCAAACCGTTCGGATAAGTCTCGGCTTACAGTCCGTCTTACCGCATTGAACTATTCTTTCCAACCGTCGGCGCCGTTTCTTTCAAGTGCGCCGATAATTCTTTTATAGACTCCTCTGTGCTTGCGGTCAAGAGAATGGAGCAATTCTTTCATCGCTTCACGTTCTGTTTCGCCGTCGGCGGGGCACGGAGATTCTTTCACCGGCAAATGAGCTTTTTTTGCGAAAGATTTGATAAGTCTTTCCTCAGTCATGACGAGAGGCCTTATAACGTGCATATCGGAACGTGACATGTACGTAATCGGTGAAAAAGAGCCGATACGACCTCCGTAAAACAAATTCAGCATAAAAGTTTCCGCAGCGTCGTCAAAGTGATGACCTAAAGCAAGTTTGTTGCAATTATATTCTTTTGCCGTATCTACAAGCAGTCCTCTTCTCATTCTGGAGCAGAGCGAACATGGGTTGTTTTCTTTTCGAATGTCGAAAATTACTTTTGCGATTTCGCATTCTTTTACGACATACTCGACATTCAGTCTGTCGCAAAGGGCTTTGACGTCGCCGTAATCGCTTTTTTCGGCGGCAATCGACGGAGATTTATCGAATCCGACATCAAGCGTAATCCCTATTATTTCGAATTTTTTCGGATAGAAGCTCCGAAGTTCCGCCAAAGCGCAAAGAAGCGCAAGCGAATCTTTGCCACACGATACTCCGACGGCAATTCTGTCGCCTTCTTCTATCATGCCGTATTTATCGACCGCACATCTGACACGGCTCAAAAGTTTTTGTATTTCTTTCATTTCAACCTCGCAATTAACACACTCCATCGCTTTTTCATATAATTATAGAAGAAAACAAGCGGAGGAAAACATGGCGATTAAAGTATATATAGATCAAGGTCACAATCCGACTAATCCCAACGCCGGTGCCGAAGGGAACGGCTACAGAGAGCAGGACCTTGTTTATGAAATCGGCCGACTTACGGCGGATATTTTGCAAGCCGAAGGAATTGACACGAGACTTTCAAGACCGACCCCGTCAGTGCAACTCGGCACGTCCATTGCATCTTCTCTCAGGTTAAGAGTGGAAGAAGCAAATTCGTGGGGAGCCGACGTTTTCGTAAGCTTGCACGCAAATGCTTCCGATATTTCAAGTGCTTCGGGTCAAGAGGCGTTCGTTTACTCACTCGGCACAAGAGCCGAAACTCTTGCGGAGAATATACTTATTCAGCTTAATATTTCAACGGGATTGCAAAACAGAGGAGTATTTGCGAGAACGAATCTCTATGTTCTCAGAAAAACTCAAATGCCCGCAACTCTGATTGAGTTGGGATTCATTACCAATTCAAGGGATGCCGAATTGATGGCTCAAAGTCCCGCTCTTTTTGCATCCGGAGTCGCAAACGGCGTTTTAGCATATTTCGGTATGCTGTAATCCTTTGAAATTCAAAGCCCGGTTATTATTTATTACGGGCTTTTTTCTTTTTGCTTTTGACCTCGTCCGATAATTTTTCGAATAAATCGGGACGATTCTTCTTTGTTATTTCCACAGCCTGAATGCGCCGCCATTCTTCGATGTTGGCATGATGCCCCGATAAAAGAACGGGCGGTACCTCTCTTTCGTGAAATACGGGTGGACGGGTATATTGCGGATATTCAAGTAAGCCGTCCTCGAAAGATTCTTTTTCAAAACATTCCGCTTCGGAAAGCACTCCGGGAATGAGTCTTCCGACAGCATCGGCAACAATACACGCCGGCACCTCTCCGCCTGTCAGTACAAAGTCTCCTATCGACAATTCCTCGTCGATTATTTCGTCGATTATTCTTTGATCGACTCCTTCATAGTGACCGCAAAGGATTATAAGTCGGTCGTAAGATGCATATTCTTTTGCGACTTCTTGGTTGAAAACTTTCCCTCTCGGCGACATATAAACGACCTTTACACTCTCTTTGTCCTTTGCGCCGTCGGATTTCACGGCTTCAAAACAGTTGTAAACGGGAGGTGCCGCCATAAGCATTCCTTTCCCGCCTCCGTACGGGGTGTCGTCGACTCTCCTGTGCTTGTCCTCCGACCAATTTCTGATATTGTAAGTTCTTATATCAAGTTTTCCGGAGTCCCTTGCCCTGCCTATTATGCTTTCGGAAAGAATAAAATCGACGTATTCGGGAAATAAAGTCATTATATCAATTCTCACCCGTATCATCCATTCCTTCTATAAGTTTTACGTATATTCCCGCATCACAGTCTTCACCGAGAGAAACTTTTTTTATAAAAGAGGGAACACACGGTATCATGAAAGTTTTTCCGTTTTCCTTTTTTACGACGTATACCTGTTGTCCTGCGGGGCACAAAACGTCGGAAAGCGTGCCTATGAGCGTATTTCGGTTTTCGGTATCATATACGTCAAGCCCGATAATATCGGCAATGAAGTGCTCACCCGGTTTCAGCTTTAAGTCGTTTCTGTCGGCATACAGTATTCTGTTCTTATATTCGATTGCTTTTTCAACCGAATCAACACCCTCGACTGCGGCAAGAACGTTACCTTTCTGAACCGATGCGGATATGATTTTGAGAGGTACGTATTTTTCGTCTTTTTTTTCATATACGACCGAAAGTTTCGCAAGAACAGTCGGGTCGTCGGTTCTGCTTTCAAGCTTCAGAACACCTTTAACGCCGTGCGTGTTTATGACTTTGGCACATTCGAGGTATTTTTCGAGTTTGGCTCTTTTATATTCCATGCAAATCCTCCGATTTGAAAGTTTTATTGCGTTTTACAGCCTATTTTATCATTTTTAATGATTTGTGTCAACATTAGGGAACATTTTGGTAGCTTCTGCGGTGATGTTTTCGGAATTTCCGTGAGCGTCTCGAATACAAAAGCGGCATCCGCATGCCAAAAAACATGCGGATGCCGCCCGGCGCTCTGTGGATTAATAATTGTCGGCGTATATTTCGAAATACGCCTTCGGATGTGCGCAAACGGGACAAATTTCGGGCGCCGCTTTACCGATGACGATGTGCCCGCAGTTTCTGCATTCCCAAATTTTCACGGAACTCTTTTTAAATACCTCGCAAGTTTCGACGTTGTGAAGGAGTGCTCTGTATCTTTCTTCGTGATGTTTCTCGACTGCCGCCACCATGCGGAATTTTGCCGCAAGTGCCGTGAACCCTTCCTCTTCGGCGGTTTTGGCAAATCCGTCGTACATGTCCGTCCATTCGTAGTTCTCATTGGATGCAGCAGTTTCAAGGTTGCTGTCCGTATTCCCGACAAGATTAAGCTCTTTTAACCAGATTTTCGCATGCTCTTTTTCGTTTTCCGCAGTTTTCAGAAACAGTGCGGCGATTTGCTCAAATCCTTCTTTTTTTGCGGCGGATGCGAAAATGGTGTATTTTGTCCTTGCCATGCTTTCACCCGAATAGGCGGCGGCGAGGTTATCGGCGGTTTTTGTGCCGACGTATAAATTATCGACTTCCTCGAATTTGCAGTCGTTTTTCCCGCATTTCGGGCAAGAGACGGCAGTGACGTCATCAGTTTCGAAAATTTTGTTACAGCTGTCGCATTTGAAATATTTCATTTTGTTCTCCTTTTCTTTTAAGAGTTAATATAGTATACCTCTTAACACCCGCAAAATATGCCGCACGGTGCGCTTTTCCGAAAAAATAAAGCGGGAGAACAAGTTGTCGGCTGAAATAAAAGGCAAAACAAACTAATTTTCCGAAGTTGCCGTATCGGGGCTTTTCGATCTTTTCGCTATAAAGTCATTTACCCAGTATTTTGTGTATTCGTAAAGGTCATCAAGCGTTTTTTGAGAATAGCCCCTGCAATATTTTACATATTCGCAAAGCAGCCCTTCCAAAAAAATCTGCAAATCCAGTTCTATGTAAGTGCTGTTTTTGATACGAATGTCGCCACGACACAGCTCAAGAAGTTTAGCGGATGCGACGGCGGTCAGTTTTTTTGCCGCAAATAAAAAGTCGTTGGACCTGCAAAGCAAGATATAATTTTCGTTGTTCTGATGTATGAATTCGAAAAACGAGTCGATAAAATGCATGATATCCCGAGATTCAAGCAAGCGTGCGCTGTCGAAAAAAGAATCTATCAGTTCGTTTTCCCAATCCTCCGCAACACCGTAAATGTCGTCGTAATGGAAGTAGAACGAACCGCGACTTATATCCGCTCGCTTGCACAAATCGCTTACGGATATTTTTCCGAGTTCCTTTTTCTCCGACAGCATTTTTGCAAATTCCAGCTTAATGAGATTTCTTGTTTTTACCGATGACCTGTTTGAAATTTGTTTTTTCATTTGTTTTTCCTTTCTTAAGATGCACAGATTACCCGAATTTGTCAAAATTTATACAGTAACAAAATAATTGTTCTTTCTTATTTCTCTTGAAAATATTATAATTGAACACAGTTCAAATGTCAACAGTGTTCAAAAAAGAAAGGGGAAAGGACTGTGAAAGAAGAAACGAAATTCGGCGGTGAACGTATTATAGAAGTTAACGGGCTGACAAAAGATTACGGATTCGGTCGGGGAGTGTTCGACGTTTCGATTTGCGTCGACAAAGGAGAAGTTTTCGGATTTTTGGGGCCTAACGGAGCCGGAAAATCGACAACCATACGCCATCTGATGGGTTTTTCCAAGCCCGACAAAGGAAATGTGAAAATTTTCGGAGCCGAAACCTTCGATAATTACAACAAAATACTGCGTCACGTGGGATACATTCCGGGTGAAATAGCTCTGCCGTCGGGTTTGACCGGATGGGAATTTATTCGAATGATGCAGGACATGCAAAAAGTCCATCGCACGGAAAAACTCGAAGAAATGCTTTCGCTTTTCGAACTCGACGATAAGACTCTCAGAGGTGAAACGAAAAGAATGAGTCTCGGTGTAAAGCGTAAGCTTGCTGTCGTTACGGCATTTATGTCGGACCCCGAAGTTCTGATTCTGGACGAACCGACAAGCGGACTTGATCCTGTTATGCAAGAGGTCTTTATCGATTATATTCACAAAGAAAAAAAGAGAGGAAAAACGGTACTACTTTCAAGTCACATCTTTTCCGAAATCGACTCGACCTGCGACCGTATCGCCATAATCAAGGACGGCAGGATTGTCTCCGAATTTTCGGCAAACGACTTGAAGCACGCAACGAGAAAATATTATACCGTTATATTCGAAAACGAAACCGCAAAGGAGAAATTCAAGTCGGAAAGCGAAAAACTTTCCTCATACGTATCAAACGGCGAATTTTTAAACGGTATTTATCTTTCCGTTGAGGACGGCGAATTGAATGAATTGATAAATTTGCTGTCAGACCTTCCCGTTCGGTCTTTCGGAAACCGCAAAGAAAGTTTGGAAGACTATTTTATGAAGTTTTACAAAGAGGAAAAAGACTTCGGGGGTGCATTGAAATGAACGTTATCGAACTTAAAAATCTTACTAAAGACTACGGGCACGGGCGGGGTATATTCGACTTGAACTTATCCGTTTGCGAAGGCGAGGCGGTAGGATACGTCGGTACAAACGGAAGCGGTAAAACTACGACTATACGTCATATCATGGGATTTTTGAAACCGACATCGGGAAGTGCTCTGACTCTCGGTTTACCGTCGTGGGAACACTCAAGCGAGATTGTCAAAAACATAGGCTACGTACCGGGCGAAATTGCCTTTCCCGACTTGAAAACGGGAACGGATTTTCTGAAATGCCAAGCGGATTTCTTGGGACTCGGTGATATGTCATACGCAAATTCACTGATCGAACGCCTCCAACTTGACCCCAATGCCTCTCTTAAAAGAATGAGCAAAGGCATGAAACAAAAAACGGCGCTTGTAGCGGCGCTGATGAACAATTCCCCGATACTTATTTTAGATGAGCCGACAACGGGTCTTGACCCGCTGATGCGCGCGACTTTTTTAGAGATTATAAATGAAGAGCGAAATAAGGGCAAAACGATTTTTATGAGCAGTCACAGCTTCGATGAGCTTGAAAAAACGTGTGACAAGGTAGCTCTCATAAATGACGGTCGCATAATCGACTTTTGCGATTTGAACGAAATTCGGAACCGACCGACAAAGGATTTCAAAATCGAATTTTTCACGTCGGAAGACTACAGGCGTTTTTTGAATGAACGATACGAAACGGTTCGAACACAGGAGCAGTACAATCAGGTATCGGTTCGCATAAAATCGGATGAAACGGCAAGACTTTTGAAAACTTTGAAGACGTATCGGGTAAAATTCATTTCCGAGTTGCCGTACACGCTTGAAATGCATTTTAAAAATATTTTATTAAATCACAAGAAAGGTTAAACGGGTGAAAACAATGTTCAGCAAAGCTTTATTTAAGCAATCGTGCAAAGCAAACGGGACTATGTGGAGCGTTATCACTTTTGCCGTGTGTTTTATGCTTGCATGTGTTATGCTTATTTCGGGTAACGGAAATATCGGCGAAGTCAAAAATTCAATTCAAGATACTATTATCGTAAAAGAAATCGATTCTCAAATGGAAGAGAAAGCGCTTTCGTATTACGTCGACGCTGTGGACGGAATGGCAAAATTCGATTCCGTATTTGCGTCAAACGCAAGCGATACGTTATCTTATCTCGTTTGGTTTTCGAAAATGCCGAACGAAGCGGAATTCGAAAATATTTCCGAATATGCCGTCGCAACGGAGGCATGGCAAAATGCCGTTCCGGAGACGGTAAGCGAAGCCGGAAAAGAATACGTCGAAAAAATTAACGAATGGGCGGCACAGATGCCGATTCGGGAAAATTTTTCCGAAATAAGCGAGTATTCGGCGGCAATATCCGAGTGGCGTGAAAAATCTCCGGCAACACAGGAGAATGCCGTTGCCGTTGCTTATTCTTTCGCATGCGACGAATTAAAAGAATACCTTTGCCAAAAGGCAAACGGTAATGGGTATTCAAGCGGTTCGACGGAAGAAAACGAGCTTCTCGGTTGCGTTATGTACTCACTCAATCCAAACGGTACGTTCGACGGTTTTTACGCGGAAAACGGCGAAACGGCGCCCGAAGATTACGATATACTTTCGATTATATCGCATATCGGCAAGGGCGATGTCGATGCATATATTGTATCTGACGAAAGATGTGACTACGTAGCTTCAAGGGCCGAAGAAGGGACGGCTGTTTTTCTTGCGGGAAACATGACTGAAGAAGAAACTGTCAATGCGTTGCTCGATGCGCTTTCGAATTACGGCGTGACAAAAGAAAAATACGATTCTTTCGGATATACTTACGATTCCGTAAAGCACATGGCAAAAACGGCGGCAGTGACGTATCGTGGCAGAATCGACTATGAAATTTCACTGCTTTCGGAAAAATATAAGGACGGAGAATTCGGGAGTGAAGAAGAATATCTCAATGCAGTTGCAAATAAAAAAGCAAGCCTTGCCGACGATATTTCTTCAAGCTTTCTCTCCACTTTGCCGAGTGAAGTTTCCGACGCGCTCGAAGAAATCGGACAAGCCGACCTTTACACTTTAATTGTGGGCTCGATTTTCTACAAACTTGCGGGACTGCTTCTGCCTATAATATATATGATTATGGCATCTAACAACCTGATTTCGGGTCAGGTTGACAGCGGATCTTTGGCATATGTGCTCTCGACTTCCACAAAGAGAATTACGGTGGTATTCACACAAGCTGTATATCTTATCGGTTCACTGCTTGCCACGTTCGCACTGACAACCGCAACGGGGTGTATCTGCCTGCCTCTTGTAACGGAGGATGTTGAACTTACGGCTTCGAACCTGATATTGTTGAACGTCGGCGCTTTCCTTGTACTCTTTGCTCTTTCCGGGCTTTGTTTCTTCACCTCGTGCATATTCGACAGGAGTAAGCACTCTATGGCTATCGGCGGTGGTCTTTCCGTATTTGCGCTTGTTGCCGCAATGTTGGGACTGTTCGGAAGCCCCGTAATCCCGTCCGTCATTCGGCTCGATGCTTTAAATTATTTCAACCGCGTAACGGTAATTTCGTTTTTCGACGTCATCTCCATTATCGACGGAAACGATGCTTTTATATGGAAATTCGCAGTTCTCGGCATTCTCGGAATTATAGGATACGTTATCGGTTCAATCCGCTTTATCAAAAAGGATTTGCCTCTTTAATAAAGCAAAATTTCACGGCATTAAATTCAAAACGGCTATGCGACAAAGTAAAACTTTTAACGCAAAAGCCGAAGTTCAAAAGCGGATGCACCTTGCCGAGAGGCAGCGGGCATCCGCTTTTTTTGAAAAACCGGTGCAAATCTTTTCCGTTATCAGCGCCGTTCCCGTCGTCGGATTGTTTCGGCAAAAATAACATCGCACATCTGAAAAAGGATAAAATTTTATAATATTACGACGTACACATCTCTCAATCGGTTCCGGCGTTTTTATGCCTTTGCTTCTCCTTCTGCACTGCTTTCGAATCGCAAGTGAATTATATATTGCCGATGTTTTTCCGCAACCATGTTGTAACACCGCACTTTATTTTAACAAAAAAAGCGGAAAATGTTGATTTTCGTTATAATATAGTGTATAATAAACAGATAAGTAAGAAGGCACAATCGAAAAAGGAGGGGGATAGGATGAATCGAAACGGTTTTGATGCGAAATCGGGCGGCGGAGCGGATTATGTTCCGAAAAAGAAAGGTGCTTTGAAGAAAACGCCTGTAATTCTCGAAAGTCCCGAAAACGCCGCATTGTTGCTTGCGCGCGGATTGTCTCCCGTTTTTTTGGTCCGACACGGGCAGACGGATTTTAATATTATTTTGAAGCTTCAAGGCAGAGAGGACGTTGCTCTCAACGAAACCGGAATCGCACAGGCCGAAGAATGCGCCGAAGTTTTAAAAGAAGCGTCAAAGAACGGGCTTTTGTTCGAAAAAGTTTTCTCGTCGCCTCTTTCGAGAGCGAAAGAAACAGCCGATATTATATCGAAAGCTTTAAATCTCGGAGCTGTCTCGGTCGAATGGGATCTTATAGAAAGAGATTACGGTGAATTATCGGGTCTCACTCTCGACGAAAGAAAAAAGAAATTCCCGAAAGGGGAAAGACAGGCGAAAAATGTCGAATCGGTACCCGATGCCGCAAAGCGGATTGAAAAAGCTCTGTCGAAAATCACGCAAAACGGCAAAAACGGCGTTTTGGCCGTAACACACGGCGGTGTTATCAACGCTTTGTTTTTAATAATAACGAAAAGCAAGATAGGAACAGGCAAAACCCTGTCCGAAAACTGCGGAATTTCAATAGTCGCAACGGACGGAGAAAAAGTGATTCCCTTAGCATACAATCTCAGAGGAAAGCTGCTGCTTGAATATACCGAAAAAATGAATGCGCCTACCGGCGGCAATATCTGACGGTGCATTTCGGTTTGCATAGTATTCCGAGCCTGAAACGGAGGATTGAATGAACGGCAAAATAAAAGTAGCACTCGGCATGAGCGGAGGCGTTGACAGCAGTGCGTCTCTTGCAATCCTCGCAAGAGACGGATACGACGTTTTCGGAGTTACTCACGTTTTTCGTCCCGAAGCCGAGTCGGACGCCGAAGACGCAAAAGAGCTCTGCCGTCGCTTCGGCAAAGAACACGTAACACTTCACCTGGAAAACGAATTCAAAAAGGAAGTCATAGAATATTTCGTAAACGAATACAAAGAAGGGAGAACTCCGAATCCCTGCGTCAGGTGCAACGAAAGGGTCAAAATCCCCTATTTGTTCAAAACTCTTCGTGGTGACAGCTTCGTCGCAACAGGTCACTACGCAACAGTCGGACATTGCGGCGAAAGGCATTTGCTCATGCGAGCAAAAGACACAAAAAAAGACCAAAGCTACGTTTTATGGAAATTGACGCAGGACGAACTTTCGAAAATAATTTTCCCTCTCGGTGAGCTTTCAAAGGACGAAGTGCGCCGGCTTGCCCGCATAAACGAAATGAAAAGTGCCGAAAAAAAAGACAGTCAGGATATATGCTTTATTCCGAACGGCGATTACTCCGATTTTATAAAATGTTTCACAGGTGAAAATTTTGCCGCCGGCGATTACGTTTCGACAGACGGAAAGTTGCTCGGAAAGCATACGGGGCATATGAATTACACCGTCGGCCAAAGTCGGGGACTCGGTATAGCGCTCGGCAGGAAAATGTACGTCGTATCGAAATGTGCCGAAGACAACGTTGTCGTTCTCGGAGACAAAAGCGACGTTATGAAAAAGGAAGTTAAAGCTTCGAAAATCAATCTTATCGCAGATACGTCATTTCCCGACAATTCCCGATTTACGGCAAAAATACGCTATGGGAAAAACGATATGCCGGCATACGTGACTCAAACCGGAGAGGACGAAATCACAGCCGTTTTCGACGAGCCCGTCAGCGCACCCGCACCCGGACAATCGCTTGTGATTTACGACGGGAACTGCGTTGTCGGCGGAGGAATAATAATTTAGCGGAGAATCTATGGAAGATTTATATTCGAGAACCGAACTGCTTATAGGAGACAAGACGGAAAAGTTAAAAAACGCTCACGTTGCCGTATTCGGTTGCGGAGGAGTCGGCTCTTACACCGTCGAAGCTCTGGCGAGAGCGGGAATCGGGAAAATTACCGTAGTCGACGCCGACGTCGTTTCGGAGTCGAATATCAACAGACAGTTGATAGCTACCGTCGCTTCGGTCGGCAAAGCGAAAGTCGATGTACAAAAAGAGAGAATCCTTTCGATTAACCCAAATTGCGAGGTTGAGGCACTGAAACTTTTTTACAATTCGGAAACCGCCGACGAAATCGACTTTAAAAAATTCGATTACGTGTGCGATGCGATAGATTCGGTAACTTCAAAACTGCTCCTTGTCGAAAAATGCATCTCGGCGGACACTCCGATAATTTCTTCAATGGGTACGGGAAACAAGCTGAATCCCGCTCTTTTCGAAATCACCGATATTTCGAAAACTTCTGTATGTCCCCTTGCGAGAGTGATGAGACGTGAACTTCGGGCAAGAGGCATAAATCATCTTAAAGTAATTTATTCCAAAGAAGAACCGCGTCGTGCGGCTCCCGAAGGGGGCGGTGAAAACGCAAGGCGCACGGTACCCGCCAGCATTTCGTTTGTCCCGTCTTGTGCGGGGCTTATGATAGCAGGCGAAATTATATGTCAAATCGCAGGCATCAAAAGATAATTTCGCGTTTTTTAAACCGAATATTTCCGTTTTTCGGCTTTGTTTTACTTGCATCGCATTTTAAGACAAAGCTTTTCTTTTTTTATTGACTTTTTATCTGCGAGACTATATAATATATAATGAATAATTTTTAAAAGAGGCGTCTATGGATTCGATACTCAAAGAAAAAGCCGAAATGACGGTTGCAAAGCTCCGCAAGAGGGGCTTGACTTTTGCAACTGCGGAAAGCTGCACGGGAGGTCTTACGGCAAAACTTATAACGGATATTCCCGGCTCATCCGAAGTCTTTTTCGGCGGAATCGTGTCATATTCGAATTCGATGAAGCAGAACATTCTCGGCGTTTCGCCCGAAACGCTCGAAAAGCACGGAGCGGTCAGTGAAAACACCGCACGTGAAATGAGCGAAGGCGCACTCAAAATATGCAAAGCGGACCTTGCCGTCTCGACAACGGGAATTGCGGGTCCGGGCGGCGGAAGTCCCGAAAAGCCCGTCGGCACGGTTTGCTTTGCGATATCTTCGAAAAACGGTACCGAAAGTTTCACGAAGCTTTTCGGGAGCACGCTTTCAAGAGATGAAATCCGTCGGGCATCGTCGGCGTTTGCTCTTGATTTGCTTTGCGAAAAAGCATGTGAGGAATAACCGAAATGGATACAAAAAGATTTTCAAAACTTGACGAGAGCTTTGTTTGCGCAAATTGCGGAAAAACCGTTCTGCCTCTCGGTTATACTTCACGAAACCACTGCCCTTTCTGTTTGTGGTCGGTTCACCTCGATATAAATCCGGGCGACCGAGCCTCCGATTGCGGCGGAATGCTTGAACCCGTATCCGCCGTGCCAAACACGAAAAAAGGCGGCTATACAATAATTCACAAGTGTCGCAAATGCGGCGAAATAAGAAAAAACAAGTCGTGTCACGAAGCAAAAGTACAGCCGGACAATTTGTCGCTTATAATAAAGCTGACCGGAGAACACGGCGCACAGTATTAATCAAGGAGTATTTATGTATGATATAAACCCGTTTTCCACCGTTGCCGCAATATCGACACCTTTAGGCAAGGGCGGAATTTCGACAATCAGAATAAGCGGTCCCGATACGGCCGAAATTCTTTTGAAATGTTTCGTACCGAACGGCACCCCGATGTCGGAACGTCCGTACAGGACTGCCGTTTTGGGAAAAATCATCGATAAAAACGAAGTTCTCGACACGGGGATTTGCGTTCTTTACGCCGAAGGGAAGTCCTTCACGGGCGAGCTCATGGCGGAATTGTCGTGTCACGGCGGAGTGTTCGTCACGAAAGCGGTTCTCGACGCCGTATACGCCGCAGGTGCTAAGCCCGCAGGTCCCGGCGAATTCACAAGACGTGCGTTTGTTAACGGAAAACTTTCTCTTTCCGAAGCGGAGGCCGTCGGAAAGCTTATTGACGCCGACACAAAAAGCAGAGCGGCTCTCGCATCGGGTGCCGCAAGAGGAAATCTTACGTCAAAACTTTCCGAAATCGACAGTTCGCTTTGCGACGTTATGGTGGCTCTTTATGCCGCAATAGATTATCCCGAAGATGATGTCGGTACCGAAGGCGAGGACAATATTTACAAAGTCGTATGCAAATCCCTGAGTGACGTCGAAAAACTCTCGTCGACCTACAGACTCGGAAAAGCCGTTTCGGAGGGAGTAAAAACCGTTATATGCGGCAAACCGAATTCGGGAAAAAGCTCTCTTTACAACGCTCTTGTAGGCGAAAACCGAGCTATAGTTACCGACATTGCGGGAACGACCAGAGACACAATCGAAGATACGGTTGATATAGGCGACGTTACCCTCAGACTTATAGACACGGCGGGAATTCATATGACCGTAAACAAGGTTGAACGTCTCGGAGTCGAAAGGGCTTATGCGAAAATGCGGGAGTCGGAGCTTATGATATGCGTTTTTGATATCTCGCTTCCTCTCGGTCACGACGAAAGACAGTTCTTGAGTGATATTTCCGACTATTCGGCGGAAAAAATATGTGTTCTGAACAAAAACGACCTCCCGTGCGGGATGTCGGAAGAAGATATAGAGCTTTTAAACAGAAGCTTCAAAAACACCGTTAAGACCAGTACCGTTCACTCCGACGGCACCGAAACGTTAAAAGAAACGATAAGGCTTCTCTACAACAGCGAAAAGCTTTCACCCTCCGACGACGCCCTTATTTGGGACTCCATGCAAAAAGCGGCTCTCGACAAAACGGCGGATTTGCTCCGAAATGCCAAAGATGCTCTCGAAGTCGGCGCTCCGCTTGACGCCGTAGGCGTTGTTTGCGAAGAAGCGCTTTCGGAGCTTCGATTCCTTGACGGCAAAAACGTGTCGGAAGACATTATCGATAAAATATTTTCCCGTTTTTGCGTCGGTAAATAAAATGAAACCGAAAATTATATCTGCCGAAAACGGCATACTTCACATAGGCAATTCAGGTGATTTTTCCGTACTTAAAACTTTCGATTGCGGTCAATGTTTCAGATTCGACAGAGCGGAAAACTCAGATTACAAAGTCGAATTCACGGGAGTTGCAAGAGGAAGAAAAATCGGATTCGCACAAAATACCGAAGGCGAATTCTTTATACTCGGCGCCGAACCCGAAGATTTTCCCCTGTGGTATAATTATCTTTCTCTTGACATCGATTACGGCAAAATCAACGAAAGCATATCGAAAAACGTCGAGAACCCCGATGACAGAAAAGTTCTTGAGCTTGCAAAAGACTCATCTCACGGCATAAGAATATTACGTCAGGACAGGTGGGAGGCACTCTGCTCTTTTATAATATCTCAAAACAACAATATTCCGAGAATCAAAAAAATAATTTCGGCAATGTGCGAAAAATACGGCGAAGATATAGGCGGAGCCTCTGATTTTCCGACTCCGGACGCTTTGGTAAAAGCGGGCGAAACGGGAATCGGCGATTTGAAATGCGGCTTTCGTTCGAAATATATTTACAACGCCGCTTTTGCAATATCAAACGGCACGTTGTCTCTTGACGAAGTCGCAGACGCAAAGAATTATGCCGATGCCGAAAGAATTCTCACGTCCCTGAAAGGAGTCGGACCGAAAGTTGCCGCTTGTACGCTCCTTTTCGGTTTTGAAAGATACGATGCCTTTCCGATTGACGTTTGGATAAAGAGAATTCTCGAAAAGCGCTTTTCCGAAAATTTCAGTCCCGCATCTTTAGGGTCTGCGGCCGGGATCGCACAACAATATCTGTTTTATTACGAAAGATACCTCGAAGGGTCGAAATAAAAGTAAAATCGCCCTTTTGAGGC
>CAYXMB010000009.1:0-17119 GCA_964466085.1 uncultured Ruminococcus sp. | reverse complement strand
ATCCGCCGTTGCGTCATCTTCTTTTACAGCGTCATAGATATCCGAATCCGCACCGTATACCGCACCGTACCAGTTGCCGTCGTTGTATACCGTATATTCAAGCATATAATTATTTATGCTTGAAACAAAAGTCGTGACAGCGCATATCATTGCGGCGGACAGCATTATTCCGATTACCGTAACGGCGGTACGCACTTTGTTTTTCTTTAAGTAATTGAGAGTGACTCTGTTAAATACGTTCATTACCGTATCACCTCGTCACGTGTGATTTTTCCGTCCTCGATTGCAATGATTCTGTCGGCTTGAAGGGCTATATTTTCGTCGTGAGTGATAATTATAAGGGTTTGATTGTATTTTCTGTTCGATGTTTTCAAAAGTTCGATTATCTCACGGCTGTTTTTCGAATCGAGATTTCCCGTAGGTTCATCGGCAAGAACAACCGCAGGTGCGCAAATAAGCGCACGTCCTATAGATACCCTTTGTTGCTGACCGCCGGACAGCTGAGAGGGGAGGTGATTTTCACGCCCCTTGAGATTGAGTATTTCGACAAGTTCGGAAAGTCTTTCGGCGTTTACTTTTTGCCTGTCCATAAGCAATGGAAGCGTAATGTTTTCCGTGACGTTGAGAACGGGAATAAGGTTGTAAAACTGATAAATCAGCCCGACCTGACGGCGCCTGAAAATCGCAAGCTGTTCATCGTTTTGAGCGTAAACGTCGCATCCGTCCATATAAACTTTCCCGCTTGTCGGCTTATCAACTCCTCCGAGAATATGAAGCAAAGTCGATTTCCCCGAACCCGACGGACCTATTATGGCGACAAATTCGCCTTTGTTAACCGAGAATGAAATACCGTCGAGAGCCCGGACTTCGTTTTCGCCTTTCCCGTAGGTTTTACATAAATTTTTTACTTTCAGAATTTCCATTTGATAGCTCCTTGTTTTCATGTGAGCCGATTATACCCGGTTGCGGTGACTTTGCAGTGACTTTTAAATAACAAAAACGTCACTTTGCGGTGCATTAAACCGTGCCTTTGTAAAATCTGACAGTAAATAAAGCTCCTGCAGGCGAAGCGTTTTCGGCTTTGACTGTTCCGTTTTGAGATGAAATTATGGTTCTTGAAAGAGCGAGACCTATCCCGAATCCCTTGCCGTCCGAGTTTTTGCCTTTGTAAAATCTTTCGAAAATATGAGGCAAGTCCTCTTTTGAAATTCCCGCACCGTTGTCGGAAATAATAATTTGCGAAAAAAGGGCATTTTCCGACGCCTTGATGCATATTGTTCCGCCCTCCGGAGTGTGTTCCATGCAATTTTTCACAATATTCGTTACTGCCTCCGCAGTCCAACCGACGTCTCCCGAAAAATCGCCTTCGACTTCAACCGACAAACTTTGATTTTTGAGCTCGGCGGAAATAAGGAGAGGGGCAAGTGCCTTTTCAATCAGTGCTTTAAGAGGTACTGTTTCACACGCAAACGTGACTGTGCCCGAATCGAGTTTCGATATTTTCAAAAGTGCGGTTATAAGCCAGTCGATGCCCGAAAGCATTCCGTAAAGTTCGTGCGAGATTTCTCTGCGCTGCTTTTCCGTCAAATCGGGCTTTGAAAGATTCGATACCAGAAGATTTATCGACGTGAGAGGAGTTCTTATTTAATGTGAAATATCGGCAATTGAATTCGCAAGATACGTTTTGTCGTTGATAAGGCTTTGCTTTTGCCAGCGCAGGCGGGAGGTCATTTTTTGAATTTCGCTTTGAAGAATGCCGAGTTCTCCCTCTCCGCTTTTATCGATATTTATTTCCTCTGCGCCGTGAAGAATAAGATCGATTTCATTCGACAGATTTTCAACGGATTTCAAATTCCGAATTTTGAAAAAAAGATAAATGCCCACGTGAATGATACACAAAGACAACGTCAGTACACCGAAAATAAAATTTTTTACAAACGCAACGGCGGTGAAAACGGCGCCTGTCAGAGCGTAAAGCGCAAGAGCCGCTTTAACATCGGGATTTCTGAAATATTTCATTGTTATATATCCACCTTGTAACCCAAACCTCTTACGGTTTTTATTATCGTCGGGTGTTGCGGATCGTCTTCGATTTTCTCCCTGAGCCGTTTTATGTAAACAGTCAGAGTGTTATCGTTAACAAAATCCCCGGCAACGTCCCATATCGATTCAAGAAGCTGACCTCTTGTGAGCACGGCTCCGCG
This sequence comes from uncultured Ruminococcus sp., assembly GCA_964466085.1. Taxonomy (GTDB): domain Bacteria; phylum Bacillota; class Clostridia; order Oscillospirales; family CAG-272; genus RUG14199. The sequence continues at coordinate 14,915 of CAYXMB010000009.1, read as the reverse complement.
ATTGTTTATAAAAACGAGAAGAAGTCTGTATTCAAGGGCGGAAAGATACAAGTCGGCACCGTTTTTTCGTGCCGTTCCCTTCTCCGTGTCGACAGTGACGCATCCGAGATTTACAATATTTCCGACCCCGCTTGTCAGTCTTAAAATATTTTTGATTCTCGAAACAAGCTCTCTCGGTCTGAAAGGCTTTGAAATATAATCGTCGCACCCCACCTCAAATCCCGCAACGGTACTGTATTCATCGTCGGATGCCGTCAGAAAAATCACTGGAATGCCGTATTTCGACTTTACGGCGGAGCAAACGGAAAAACCGTTCCCGTCGGCAAGGGAAACGTCAAGAAGCGCTAAATCGAATTTTTCGTTTTGGAGAAGCAAAAGAGCATCGCTTTGCCCTTTTGCGCTTTTTACAAAATACCCTTCACCGCTCAAAAAATCCGTTAAATTCGAGATTATGCCGGCGTCGTCTTCAACCAAAAGTATTTTCGTCATATTTTCACCTTCGGAGAGTTTTATTTTCAATCCTATTATACTAAAAAAGCGGCAAACATTCAACAGCCTGCCGCATAAAAATGATATTGAGAAAGCTCTACATAAAAGTCAGCAAATCCGTCATAAGAGTGTCTTCCGCCTCAATAAGCTTTTTCGCATATTTTTTCGAGTATTCGCTTGCGTTCTCATATTGATTCATATACCGTGCAAGACTTTTAACCCCCATAGAGCACCCGTCGTACATCAGCTCCGCAATCGTTGTATCGGAAGGCTTTTCCGAAAGCTTCCAATTTATCTTCATCCAAGTCATCGCCTTTGCCATAGGGCTCATATCTTTTCCGGATTCACAAAGTCCGTTCAATTCTCGGTGAATGTCGTTGCCGATTTCCCGATGCTCGTTAAGAGATGACGTCATAATTCTGTGCAAATCACGGCTTTTAACGTTATCCATTATTTCGTTTATCGAATTGACCGCCGTTTTAACACCCGCATCACATTCTCTCAGCAATTTTACCGTGTCCTGTTCCATTCTTCAGGCTCCTTTCTTTTTTAGGTAGTATTTCCGAAAAAGAAAATATAACACGTGCGGCTTCGGCTTAAAATAAATATTTAAAATCAAGGGCAAGAAATCTTTTTTCCTGCCCTTGTTACGTTGTTCAGTCTTTGAAAACTTTTTATTCGCCGTCACGCTTTGATTCATCGAACATAGCTTTTATTGAAGGCGCATTTTTCGTAAGCATTTTAATACTGAGCTCTTCCGATTTTTTATTTGCCAAGCGCAAATTGTTTTCGGAAGAAAGAAGCTCCGATTTCATTTTCTGCAAATGCTCTATGGATTTATCGATTTCGTTAATTGCATTTTCGAATTTTTTGCTTGCGAGTTGAAAGTTGCGGGAGAACCCTCTCTTAAAATCGTTCATGTTTTCTTCGAAGTGGACGACGTCTATTTGCTGATTGCGTACCGCCTGCAGCTCTTTTCGATAAGACAAAGAGTTTTGCGCAGCATTGCGAAGCAAGGATATTATCGGAATGAAAAACTGCGGTCGGATGACATACATTTTGGGGTATTTATATGATACGTCCACAATGCCGTCATTATACAATTCACTGTCTCTTTCCAGCAGAGAAACAAGAACGGCGTACTCGCAGTTTTTTTCGATGCGGTCTTTGTCCAATTCTTTTAAAAAGTCACTGTTTTTGTGCTTGGAAGCGGTTGTGTCTTCTTCATTTTTCATTTCAAACATGATAGAAATGAATTCACATCCCTGTTCATCACATTCCCGAAAGATAAAATCTCCTTTACTTCCACTTTTCGCATCGTTGTCCTTTTCGAAATATGCATTCGGAAAAGCGGCCATGCGCATGCGGTTAAACTCCGTCACGCAATGTTGTTCCAAACTTTCGCCAATCATTTTTGTGGATTGCTTCGCTTTATAGTCTTTATAAAAAGCTATTTCCTCATCTTTGTTGCGAAGTTCAATCTCGTATTGTTCTTTAAGCGATTTTTCTTTCAGCTGATTTTCCGTTTCTTTGCTTTTGAGTTCTCCTTTGAGGATGGCAATATTGTTGTCTCTTTGGGACAGCATTTTGTTTTTCTCCTCAACAGCATTCGCAATCGCAAGCTTCAATTCATTTTCGTTTGCATTTACTTTTGCTTGCAACTCGGCAATCGTTTTTTCTTTGCTCAGAATTTCGGATTCTTTTTCAGTAATTTCTTTTGCACGCTCTTTTTCATTTTTAAGCCGAAGCAATTCAATCTCTTTTTCTTGCGCGCTTTTTAATTCTTTTTCTCGGCGAGTGAGTTCTTTTTCAAACTCTTTATCCCGAATCTGACGGGATATTTGATTATATCCCGCTTCGTCAATTTGAAACACTTCGCCGCATTTGGGGCATTCGATTTTTTGCATGGGGGTATTCCTTTCTTATTTCTAAAATAAATCCTTGTTGTTTAATAAGCATTAAATTAGTAGGATTTTATGATATTATATACTACTTTATGCTATTTGTCAATATTGTCTGCGATTTTATTGTATTATAAAAAGGAAAGAGGTGAGGTGAATGAAACCGTTAAAAGAAAAAATCAGCATTACCGTTGACGGTGATATTTTGGAGAAAATCAAATTCGAAGCAGAAAAAGATGACCGGTCTCTGTCGCAATATATAAATTTGATACTGAAACAACATTTGAAAGATATAGAAAATAAGCAATAACCATAAATACAAAAAACCGTTGGTTGAAAATGATTCTTTGCCGGCTTGCTTCTGTTTACCGGACGGAATTTTCTTCAAACCGATTACAAAAAAAGCCGCTTTGCAAGGTATCGAAACCTTAAAAAGCGGCTCTTTTTTATGAATTTAATTTTATACGGATATCAGCACGGCTCTGCAAGGGGAACCGTCTGAGCCCGATAAATTCAGCGGAGCGGCACTGAGAAAATACACGCCTTCAGATACGGCTTGCAATCGGATTCCCTCAAGCAGTACAACGTCGGCACCGAGAAGTGCAAGATGCACCGCCGCCGTAGTCTCTTGTGACCCGACAGTCTGAGGCTCGTTCCCCAAAAGCAAAGTGCCGGATGATGCGAATACCTCTGCGGCGTCTCTCGACACTTCAACGTCCCCTTTAATAAGAATCCTCTTTGCGGCTTCTTCGCTTTGCCGTCGAGCTTTTTCGATTATTTCTTCGGCGTCTTTTTCGGTTACGACTCCGTTGTGTTCCGAGACGTACGCCGGTCCCACAAACGCCTCTAAGGGTATTTTATCAACGGTTTTACCGTTTTCGATAAAGTGAAACGGTGCATCGATATGCGTGCCGTTGTGAGCGCACATATCAAACGAGGTTAAATTATATCCGTCGCCGTTTTCTATAGATTTAACGACCGTCTTTCGGGGCACCGGGTCACCGGGATAAACTCGGCAGTCGAAAATTTCTTGTGAAATATCGTAGATTTTCATTTGATTTTTATACTCTCGATTCTTTGTAAAATAATGCCGTGTCGGCGTTTTGAATACGTGTTGGCCAATATTTATTCTTGAAATCAAAAGACTCGGTTGCAAAGGCATTTTTCAAAAACGTTAACGCCTCGAATGTGCAAAACACAGTCGGACAAAGTCCGCAAAGGCTCGCCTTGAACGTCTTTCCGTCTGTATTTTATCACAAACCGTTGCTTTTTTCAATAATATATCGCCGTTGCGGTATGATATAATACTCTCTTTTTTACACACGCCGTTTCCCCTCAAGGAGATTACGGCATATTTTTTGCTATACGTACTTTGCAATTGAAAACTTTATTGAAATATCAAAGAAGTTTTCAACGGGAGAGATTACGGAGATTAAACATGACAGGTACTTAAACCGGCCCATCTCTTATATGTATTGCGTCGTACAAAAAACCTCTCTTGCTTTGTCAGACAAAAGAGGTTTTTCGTGCAGAAGAGCAGTATAACGATGCATAAACATAGATAAGAAAAGCAAAAAGGTGCATTATAGCAGCCGCTCTGCAAATTATAGGTTGTTAAGCCGGCTTATCGGCACAGAAGCCAGCTTATCAGCATCATAATTCCGCCGACAACGAATGATATAATGCTCACCCAATGTCCTAAGTATTGATCAATGCTAATGGCAACGACATTAAATAAAACTATTCCCAATATAAATCCACCCGCAAAGCCAAGTATTGACCACCCGCTTTCTGTTCCGACCAACACACAAAACACGATTGCGGGCAATAGCAATACGAAAATACCTAACATAACTAAAAAATCGTATCCGACGGGATGCTTTGCCTTAAATTCTTCATCGGATGAGGCACGGAAATACTTCTTGTGGCCTTTTGGCGGTTTCCATTTGGATTTATTCCTCTTCTTCTTTTTCTTATGGCTCATAACAATCACCTCTTCATCAAATATAACCGATTATACCGTAAATTGTCGTAATTTTCAATATTCGGTGAAGTTTGGGCTCACCAAGTGAAGTTATGTACGACATAACGAAGCTTTTCGACTGTGCCGAAAAGCGAAGTTAAGTGTGCCACCCACGCCGGCAGACACTTCACGCAACAAAGGTGTACTTATCGTACCGTAAAGCACACTTAGTTCAAAAAAAGCTCCTTTTGTCAAGTAGATAAAAGGAACTTTTTGTTGGCGCGCCCTACAGGATTCGAACCTGTGGCCTACCGGTTCGTAGCCGGGCACTCTATCCGCTGAGCTAAGGGCGCACATTTGACTTCAATAATATTATCACAAAAAAGATTTGTTGTCAATACTTATTTTCAAAAAAAAGCAAAAGGGCGGGATTGCAAAGGCGAAATTTTGAAAAAAGCGGAAGAGAGGGCGTGAAGCAGGCGCTTTATTCACGCCTGCTTCACGGAGAAAATTCGTTATTTTACGCCACGTGAACTCTTACGTTCTTCCGGAACAATGTTTCCCGCCTTGGTGAGTGCGATTTTCGTCGCCAAAGGCCCGATAAGCTCGTATATCAGCACGCCGAACAGAACGATGTTCCGAATGAGGGTGCCGTCGCTTCCGAGCTCTTTTGCCGTAACCGACATGCCAAGCGCAACTCCCGCTTGAGGAAGGAGGGTTATGCCGAGATATTTTACCGTGTTTTTGTCACATCCGACCGCTTTTGCACTCGCATATGCACCGAAATATTTACCGATGGAGCGGGCTATGATATAGAGCAGACCGATTATAATAATAGTCGTGTCCCCGAATACCCCGAAATCGAGTTCGGCGCCCGAAAGAACAAAGAACAAAACGAAAAGCGGAGCCGTCCATCTGTCACATCTGTCCATAAGCTCTTCGGAAAAATCGCAGAGGTTGCAGAACATAGTTCCCAACATCATGCAGACGAGAAGGGATGAAAATCCGATTTTTATTCCAGCAACTTCGAATTTGCACATGGAAAGAGCGACGCTTAAAAAAACAAAAGTAACGGCAAGTGCGAGTCTTTTGCTTCGCGAATGGAAGAAACGCTCCGCAAAGTTGAGCAGAAATCCCATTGCGGCGCCGAGAATAAGCGATAAAACGATTTCAATCATAGGTTCCGCTAAGATTGATACAAAGTCGACCTTTCCCGAAATCAATGCCTTTGCGATTCCGAACGATACGGCAAAAATAACAAGTCCGACGGCATCGTCAAGGGCAACTATGGGAAGGAGCAAGTCGGTGAGCTTTCCTTTGGCTTTGTATTGGCGTACAACCATAAGCGTTGCGGCGGGAGCCGTTGCGGCGGCTATGGCACCGAGCGTAACGGCGGCGGCAAGAGAAAGTTTATCTCCGACTATAATATGTACCGTAATCAAAACCGCATCGACGACAAGCGTCGCAACGAAAGCCTGTACGATACCGATAACCGTTGCCTGTTTTCCCGTTTCTTTTAACTGCGAAAGTCTGAATTCATTGCCTATTGCAAAAGCGATGAAGCCGAGTGCGACGTCGGATATAATGCCAAACGACCCGACGTAATCAAGAGAGGAAAAACCGATTCCCGGAATTGAAAGTCTGCCGAGAAAGAAAGGGCCGATAAGAATGCCCGCTATTAAATATGCCGTTACCGCAGGAAGCTGAAAAAGTTTTACAAGCCTTGACATGATAAGCCCCGCAAGAAGCGCAACGGCGATACAAAGTATTGTTTCCATAATAATTCCGTCCGATTAATTCAAAAACTTAATAGGGCTTTCGATTAAAAAGCCCCATTAATTGTAATATAAAATTATATGCGGTTTATTTTTGTGCGGCAGCAACTATTTTTTCGAATTTTTCAGGCACGAGAGATGCTCCGCCGATAAGACCGCCGTCAACGTTTTCTTTTGAGAGAAGATCGTCGGCATTCGCATCGTTCATGCTTCCGCCGTATTGGATTGTAACGGATTCGGCAACAGCTTCTCCGTAAAGTTCGGCAAGAACGCCTCTGATTACGGCACAAACTTCTTCTGCCTGTTCCGGTGTAGCCGTACGACCCGTACCGATAGCCCAGACGGGTTCGTAAGCGATTATAACGTTTTTCATATCGTCGGCACCGATTCCGGCAAGGTCAAGCTTTGTCTGAATCGATACGGTTTCCGCCGTTATACCCGCATCTCTCTGCTCAAGGACTTCTCCGAGACAGAGGATAACTTTGAGTCCCGCAGCAAGAGCGGCTTTTGTTCTGAGGTTAACCGTTGTATCGGTTTCACCGAAATACTGACGTCTTTCGCTGTGACCGATTATAACGTATTCAACACCGCATTCAAGAAGCATTTTTGCGGATATCTCTCCCGTAAATGCACCTTTTTCTTCGTAGTGAACGTTTTGTGCTCCGATTTTAACGTGAGTACCCTTTGCGGCTTCGACTGCGGCATGGATATCAACAAACGGAACGCAGAGGATTACGTCACAACCGTTCATTCCCGCCGTGAGTTCGGCTGTTTTCGCAACAACCGCAACGGTTTCCGCAGGGGTATTATTCATTTTCCAGTTGCCGGCTATTACGGCACGTCTTTTTACTTTATTCATTTTATATCCTCCGTTTAAGCATCCATAAGGCAAGCTATGCCGGGAAGTTCAAGTCCTTCGAGAAATTCAAGCGATGCGCCGCCGCCTGTGGATACGTGCGTCATTCTGTCGCTGTAGCCGAGCTTTGCGACAGCCGCCGCAGAGTCACCGCCGCCGATAATGGATATAGCACCGCTTTCCGCAACCGCTTTGGCAACAGCTTCCGTTCCGGCTGCGAAATTAGGCCATTCGGAAACGCCCATAGGACCGTTCCAAATAACCGTTCCGGCGCCGTCAATGGATTTTGCGTAAAGTTCCTGAGTCATTTTGCCGATATCAAGACCCATCCAACCGTCGGGAATGGAATCGGAATAAATTCTCATGAATGTGGTGTTCTCGTCATATTCTTTGCCTATGACGTTGTCTATCGGAATAAGGAAATTAACTCCTTTTTCTCTTGCTTTTGCCATAAGGTCACGTGCAAGGTCGATTTTGTCGTTTTCGCAAATGGAAGTGCCGATGGGATTGCCGAGAGCTCTGAAGAACGTGTATGCCATACCGCCGCCGATGATGAGAGTGTCGACTTTTTCGATAAGGTTATTGATAACGCCGATTTTGTCGGAAACTTTTGCACCGCCGAGAATTGCAACGAAGGGTCTCTTCGGATTTTCGAGAGCTTCTCCCATAATCGAGATTTCTTTCTTTATGAGGTAACCGCAAACTGCGGGAAGATAATCCGCAACACCTGCCGTCGATGCGTGTGCTCTGTGAGCGGCGCCGAAAGCGTCGTTTACGAATATTTCCGCAAGAGATGCAAGCTCTTTTGCAAATTCGGGATCGTTTTTCGTTTCTTCTTTGTGGAAACGGACGTTCTCAATGAGAAGGATTTCACCGTCTTTGAGAGCTGCGGCTTTTGCTTTTGCGTCTTCTCCGATAACATCGGATGCCATTATAACGGGCTGTTCAAGGTATTCGGAAAGTTTTACGGCTACGGGAGCAAGTGAAAATTCGGGTTTGAATTCGCCTTTGGGTCTGCCCATGTGAGAGCAAAGGATGATTTTAGCTCCGTGTTCTTTAAGATATTTAATGGTGGGGAGGGCACCTACGATTCTGTTATCGTTGGTGATAACGCCGTCCTTCATGGGAACGTTGAAATCACATCTTACGAGGACTTTTTTGCCCTGTACGTCAATGTCTTCTACAGTTTTCTTGTTGTAAGTCATTCTTTTTACCTCTGTGATGAATAATGGATTATTTTATATATTAATTGCCTCTCATAATATACCACATTTTTTCGTTATAATCAACAGTTATTTTACCGAAACTTAGAGCATTTATTCCGCCGTTTATCATTTATTGTGCATTAAACGCTTCGCTTTCGATGCCGTTTTGCCGATTTTGCATATTCGAATCGATTCCGATAAGAGAAAGGGCCTTTTTGAAATTTTCGGGCAAATCCGAGCTGACTTCGACTTTTTCTCCTGTTGTCGGGTGATTGAAAATAAGCTTCCCGGCATGAAGCATCTGACCTTCGAAAAGCGAAGGGTGATGCTTTTGAAAAAGCGTTTTGTCGCCGCCGTATACGGGATCTCCGAGAACGGGATGCCCGATAGATGCCATGTGAACTCTGATTTGGTGAGTTCTTCCGGTTTCAAGTATCATCCTCGCAAAAGTAAATCCCGAATTGTACGAAATAACCTCGTAGTGCGTTACCGCATGTCTTGCGGCGGGATTGCCTTCGGTTGCCACCGACATTTTTTTTCGGTCGGTCCTGTGCCTTGCAATGGGTTTCGATATTTCTCCCTTGTCCTGCGGAAGTGCGCCTATTAAAATAGCGTAGTATTCACGGTGCATTGTGTGGTCGGAGAGCTGACTTGAAAGAGACAGGTGAGCTTTATCGTTCTTTGCCGCCGCAATAAGTCCGGTCGTATCACGGTCGATTCTGTGAACGATTCCCTGCCTTTCTTTTCCTCCGATTTCGGACAGTGAATTCCGACAGTGCCAAAGCAAAGCCGAAACCAAAGTGCCGCTTGTATGTCCCGGTGCCGGATGAACAACCATCCCGGCGGGTTTGTTTACGACAATTACATCATCATCCTCATAAGCGACGTCAAGCGGTATGTTTTCCGCCTCGACCGTGCACGGCTCGGCATCCGAAAAAGCGACTTCGAACGTTTCACCGCCTTTTATTTTGTAATTTTTCGAAACGGAACTTCCGTTTAGCATCACGTTGCCGCCTTCGAGCATTTTCGATGCGGCACTTCTCGAAACGGAGCATTTTGCCGCAATAAACACATCGATACGTGACGATTTGTCTTCGCTGTTTGCTTTTAAAGTTGTAATTTCCATGTGACGTTCCGATAAAATCATAATTCCGTGCGTTTAGTTGCACTCGCCGTCGGCATCCGACGCTTTTTCGTTTTCTTTTTTCTGCTTTATCTCGTCCAACACGAAAGAGAGGACAAAAAGGATACATCCGACGCAAACAAAAACGTCTGCAACGTTGAAAATGCAGTTAAAAGGGAAAATATCGGTTGCCGTTACGTCCAAAAAATCGACTACTTCGCCCATTGCGATTCTGTCTATCATATTGCCGATGCCTCCTCCCATAATCATGGAAAGGCATATTCCACCGAAGAAACTTTCTTTTTTCGAAACGGCAAGATAAATTGCAACGGCAACTATAATCACGGCGGATGCGCTCATGAAAACCCACCTGTTGTCGGCGAGAATTCCCGCTGTCGCTCCTCTGTTTCTGACGTAGGTAAAGTCAAGAAATCCGGGAATTACGGTAACGTTTTCACCGACTTCCGAAAATGCGGAAGTTACGGCGTTTTTTGTCAGCTGGTCAAGCACTACAGCCGTTGCGGCAACGGCAAGCCATATAAGTTTTTTGAAAAAAGGACGTTCTTTAAGCATCTTCGTCATCCGCCTCAACAATATCGAATTCATCGGTCAGCGACATGCTCTTTTTTACCGCCCAACGCTTCGGTTTAGTTTCCGTTTGCGTCTCTCTTTGAATTTCAAGAGAAGCATAACTTGATGACGTCGGTCTGCCGTCCAATGCTCTTGTTACGTATTCGTCGTCATCCTCGTGGTAAAATTCATCATCATCCTCATGATAAAATTCATCGTCATCGTCCCGATGTGACTTGCCCGTCATATCGTAAATTTCATCGCCGTCATCAACGTCATCTGTTCCGTCGAAAAAGCCGTCATTGTCCGGCGCAACTTCGCTGCCGTCTTTTACAGCACTTGAAACGTCAAATCCGTAGCCGTTTGCGGCTCCGTGCCCGTCTTCGCTTTCGAGTTTTCTGCCGAGCTCCGCAATATTTTGCTCAAGTGAGTTGAAATCTTCGGAAGTGGTCAGAACGTTACTTCCGTCGTTTCGGGACGCATTCTTTCCGGTATTGAAAATATCTAAATCTTTTGTTGCTTTTTCGGCGGAGCCGACAACGGCTTCAAGCTCCTCAAGAGCCTTTTTGAACGAAATCTCCTCGTCCCGTGCCTCTCCGACTTCGTTTGATTTCGGCTCCGAACTTACCGTCGGACTTTCAATATTTTTCTCGGTTTTGATTTCGGCGCCGTTTGATTTTTTCTCCGTCGGTGCAAAGAAAAAATCGCCGCTTCTCTCACGGAAGCTTTCATTTGAAGTTTTTTCTTTTACAGCGCCGTCCTGCTGTGACGCACTGTTCGGTGCCTGCTCGCCTTCCGCACTTTTTTCATGAACTTTTTCGCCCGAAAGGTCACTTTCCGACGCTTCTTCGCCGATATTATCGTTTTGTACGTAAGTTTCGCCATGTTCTTCCGCATCATCGGCTTCGTTGAAAAGCGTTTCGCCGTCCGAATTTTCGGCGTCTTCTTCGGCAATCTGTCCGTCGCCGTCGTTTCGGGAAATATTCAATATCCCGCTTTCGTAATCTTTTCTTTTTCTTTCGGCGTAAATTCTATCTGCGGTTTCTTCCGCTTCGTTTTTGATTTTTTCGACTTCGGTCTGCACGTCGTCACCGATTTCATAATCGAAACCGATTTCCCCGTCGTCTTTGTTTCCGTGAATTGCCGAAATAACCCCGTTTATATCGTCATCCGCAAGAGCATCCGACTCGAAAACTCCCGCCGCTTCGACAAATGCGTTTATTTTTCTTATGTGAGAGCTGTATTGTCCGAAAAGCTCCGTGCGAAATCTGAGTATTTCTTTTTTCGTCGCATCATATATGTTCTTCTGTTCTTCGACTTGAGACACCATGTCGGCAACAATACGGTTGCACTGACTGCTTGTTCTCATTATAACGTGAGCGGCTCTCGTTTTAGCGTCTTTTACTATTCTGTCGGCCTCTTTTTTCGCTTCGGCATATAAATCCTTCTTAACTTTTTCGACCCTTTTGTAATCTTCTATTTCATCGTAAGCCGCATCGAGTTTTTTCTGAAGCTGATAGATTTCTCTTTGAAGCGCTTCAATATCGTTTTGTGTATATTCGACATAAGAATCCACCTCTTCGACGTTATAGCCTCGAAAAGATTTCCCGAAAATTATATCTTTGCCGATAATATCCGATGAGTTTTTATCGATTGCCATTTCAACACCCATGCCGTGCGGTTCGGCGAAAAAAGCAAAATGCACCGCTGATTTTGCATTTTGCGTGAATTTGTCGTTTTAAACGTATTTTCTTGCGTCTATGCGAAGCCTGCCTCGCCTGTTAACGCCTCTGTCTCCGTCGTAAATGAATTTTCCGTATCCTCTGACGGAAATAATGTCGCCTTTGGTAAGCTGTCGGTCGCATCTCGTTTCAACAATATAATTCAGCGTCACGTCTCCTTTTTCGACAAGTTCCGACGCCGCCTCTCGTGTGATTTTGCAAAGAGCTCTCACAATTCCGTCAAGCCTTGCCGACATGACGCTTTCCGTGATAACTTCGTACTCTCTCGGTATTCTGAAAGAGCGGTCAAGAGAAGCAACTTTTACTTTCACCGCATCATTCCCTATTCTTTCAAGGTCGGCGAGAATAAGCGCCGATGCCTTTGCCGTTGTGAAAACAATCGCACTGTGCGGGTCCGATACGGCTATATCGCCGATACAGTCTCTCTCAAGTCCGAGAGAAAGAACGGCACCGAGAAAATCGCGGTGAGACAAGTCGGAATAAGAGCCCGCATAAATTTCTACGGCAACGAATTCCGATGATATTTCTCCCGCATCGGATCCGCTTTCGATAAGCTCTCTCGGATATTCTTCTCTCACGCTGTCAAAAGCCGAACCGGAAACGCCGTATTCCGGGCACAGCCAATCGGGGAGAAACACCGAACACCGTCTTTCGGCTTCGGGAACACCTCCCCAGAAAAAACATCTTTCCCCCGCTCCTTCGGCGCGTGCGACTTCAAGCGCAAAGCGCTGTTCAAGCGGAGTCAGAAATTCCGATATGCAGATTTGATATTCCGACGACGTCACAAGGTCACGAATGTGACCTTCGAATATTCTGTCTGTCTGTCGGGAGTTCGAATTCGATAACATAATAAAATTCCTTTGCGGCAGGCAAAAAACGCCCGATTTTTAATATATTAACCCGTAGTAGAGTGCCGAGAGCATACCTTGCAGAGCGTGCAAAAGAATGTACGTTGCGAGAAAAGACAAATCGAGAGGAAATCTTTGAACAAATCCGATTTTCATTAAAAAGGTCCTGACGGGCGAAATGAAGAATTCGGTTATTCCGTAGAGAAAAGCCGAGAATTTCATCGGTATTCTGATTCCTCGAAACCAACTTAAAACCGCACGTATTAACATGAGAATCGTTATCGCTTCTATCGCATAATACAACGTATTAAAAATAACATAAAAAATAATATTCATCTCGGTGCTCCCTTGCGTAAAAACTATCTGAGCCACACCTTAAATCGGGTGCGGCTCACAAAGCTTTGATTTATGTTTTCAGAGTACGTCTCCGAATACGGTATCTGTTGCCGGAGCTTCTTCCTCTTCCTCTTCGGGCTCGGGTTTCTTCTTCTTGGAAGTCAGTTTCGCCTCGTCAACGTTGACATTGTTGGGTGTGATAACGTAAGCTTTCGAAGCTATTTTTCTGAGACCTCCGTTAATCGAGTAAGCGACTCCGAAAAGGAAGTCGATTATACGGCGAGAAGTATCCTTATCGGCATCTTCAAGATTGAGAACGACGGTTCTCTTGCTGAGAAGGTGGTCTGCGATTTGGGTTACGCTTTCGAAATTCTTCGGTTTTAAAACCTTCATCTCGATAGAGTTGCCCGAAAGGCTGATGCCTCCCATGCCCTGTCCGACCGTACCCATGCCCATACCCTGAGCGCCTGTGCCTTGACCCATTGTTCCCATTTCGTCTGCGGGAGTGTCATCGTAGCCGTTGAATTCTCCGTAGTATTCGTCCTCGTAGTTGTCGGAATAGTCGTCTTCTTGCTGTGAGGGCTTCTTTTTGAAGCCGTCCATAAATCCGAATGCCATTATACATTTCCTCCGATTATATGATTTTGCTTTTAAACGTAAAGGCTCACGGGCGCATTACGTGTAAATCCTGTTACCGAAGACCGCACTGCCTACCCTTATTTCCGTAGCGCCTTCAAGCACGGCTTCTTCGTAGCTGTCGCTCATCCCCATCGATAATACAGGCTTTGTTATATTATAAAGATATTTTTGCGAAATGTCAAGGAATATCTCGTAAGTTTTACCGAAATATCTTCGATAATCCGATTTTTTTTCGCATTTGGGTGCCATTGTCATTACTCCGACCGCTCTTATATTGGGAAATGAACGCACGGAATCGAAAAATTCATCGACTTCTTCTTCGCAAAGACCTGTTTTCGACGGTTCACCGCCTATGTTGATTTCGGCGAGAAAATCGGTAATTATCCCAGCTTTTTCCGACAGGCGGTTTATTTCCGACGCAAGCCTTAAGCTGTCAACCGATTCTATAAGAGATACTTTTCCGATGACGTGTTTAACCTTATTCGTCTGGAGATGCCCTATGAGGTGCAAGTCGGCGTGTTCCCTGACGGTGTCGTACTTGTCGCAAAGTTCCGATACTCTGTTTTCTCCCATGAGACGGCATCCGAGAACGTCGGAGGCGAAAATCATTTCATCTGTCGAAACCGTTTTGGTTGCAAGCAGTATATTAACATCGTTTTTCTTTTCGGACAGAGCTTTCGCTCTTTCGACGTTTTCGCAAACGCGCATGTAATTGTCTTTTATAAAATTTTCTCTTGTCATCTTTTTCACAGGGCATTATTTCATATTGGTTATGATTCTGCCCTCTTTCATTCCCCTTCCTTCCGTTATTATGTTTTCGTGAGCTTTAAGATAGGGGGCCGTTGCGGGATTGAACCCTTCCTCCTCAACATCGCTTGTTTCCGAGTCTGTGCCGTCGTCTGACGGATTCATTTCGACAATATAGCTGTTCTCGTATTCGGTGATAACTTCTATTCTTCTGAAATGAACGATTTCCCCCGACAGAACGAACACTCCCCTCTGACCGTCCAAAATACGCACGGCGGTTTTCGGTACTTTGAACCCCGTGTACTCCTTTTCGAGTATTTCGTAGCTCTGCATACGAACGAAATCGAAATCGGACGGAATTTTATCCGTTGTGAAAACGGCGGCGCCGTATCCGTCGGTGCCCTCGCATAGTTTTTCCAGAGTCATCGTAAGCTTTTCGTTGCGATTATACGGAAAATACAGGACGTAATCGTTTCCGACTTCTTTCGATTTTAAACTTTCCTCGCTTATTTCACACACGAAATACCAATTGCAATCGGTGACTATTTTTCCGTTCGGAGCGGGTGTTTCGGGTGAAGCGGAGGCAAGTTCTCTGAAACTGTCGTAGGTCAGAGTTGTTATTTTATCGAGTGTGAATATCTTTTCGTATCCGTCGCACGTGGGATAATACCATCCGGCAAGAGGAGAGTAAAGCGTGCTTCGGTGAGCACCGAGCTGTCCC
>CAYXMB010000008.1:0-19049 GCA_964466085.1 uncultured Ruminococcus sp. | reverse complement strand
AAAAAGATGTTTTTCGGGTTGTTTGTGTAATATCGGTCGCTTAAAGGGTTTTGCGTAGCCTTTCAAAGGGCGAAAAGCGAAAAAAACGGCGGAGTCTCGCACAAAACGAGCGCCGACGGTGCTTCGAAAAAGTGCAAGCTTTTTCGAAAAAAACGCAAAGGAAAAGCGGCAAAGTCCGCTTGGGCTTCACCGCTCTTTTTCTTAAGTTTTTTAAGTCTTTTTCCACGTTCTGCGGTTGAACAAAATCAAAACGGGCAATATTTCAAGTCTGCCGAGAAGCATTGTAAAAGTTAAAACAAGCTTCGATACGGCGCTGTACGATGCAAAACTCAAATAGGGTCCGACTGCTTCGAAAGCGGGTCCGACATTGGATATACAAGCGAGAGCCGCCGAGAAATTGCTGAAAAATCCGTGTTTCACCGTATATTCGCCCGCATCGGATACAACGGTGAACATTTGCCCGTTTACGGGGTCAAACGACAGAATAAGTATTGCGATGAGAAAAATGAAGAAATACAAAGTTATGAAAACGAAAACGTCGCTCAAAGTTTTTTTCTCAAGACTTTTCCCTTCGAATTTTGCCGACGGGACGTAATGCGGATCTATCAGTTGCCTTATATTGACGTATCCGCCTTTTACGGCTATCACTATACGGGACATCTTAATTCCTCCCGCCGTCGAACCTGCCATAGCGCCTATAAACATCACCATGACAAGCACCGTCGTCGCAAGTTGCGGCCACACGTTATAATCCGTTGTGGTGTATCCCGCCGTCGTCATGAGAGACGCCACCTGAAACAGCGAATGGCGGAACGCTTCTTCTGACGTATATGTTTGCGGAAAAGCCTCGATTTTACAAACAAGGCTCACAAAAACAAGCGCCGTTGCGGAAAACACGGTTGCGCAGTAAGCTTTGAGTTCTTCACTCTTGAATACCTCTCTTGCTTTTCCTATCAAAAGCAAGTAGTAAAGGCTGAAATTACAACCGAATAAAATAAGGAATATCGCCATGACGTATTGCGAGAACGGATGAAACATCTCCATGCTTCCGGGCAAGAACCCGAATCCGCCTGTTCCCGCACAGCCGAACGTTGATAAAAGGCTGAAGAAAAACTGCTCGTTTTCGTAT
Organism: uncultured Ruminococcus sp.; assembly: GCA_964466085.1. Lineage (GTDB taxonomy): Bacteria > Bacillota > Clostridia > Oscillospirales > CAG-272 > RUG14199. The sequence continues at coordinate 17,920 of CAYXMB010000008.1, read as the reverse complement.
CCCGCTATCGGCTTATCGAACATAAGGATCACAATTTCAAGCACCGTCATGCCGAGATAAATAAGATAAAGTATCCTCGTTGTGACTTTCATTTTCGAAACAAGTTTGCCGACTTGCGGTCCGGGACTTTCCGCTCTCAAAAGATGCATCGATGAGCCGTCGTTGCTTTCGGGTATGAAAATCAACACGAAAACAAGAATTCCCATACCGCCTATCCAATGGGAAAAACTTCTCCAAAAAAGCCCCGAATGGGAAATTGCCGTAACATCGGATATAATACTCGAACCCGTCGTTGTAAATCCCGACATCATTTCAAAACATGCGTCGATATAGTTCGGGATATCTCCGCTTATGACAAACGGAACGGCACCGCAAAGCGTCATCATTATCCAAACCGCCGCCGTCAAGGCAAAGCCCTCTTTTTGATAAAAATTGTTTCGCTTCGGTTTCGGTATCTGCATCAGGAGTCCCAAAATCCAAAGAACCCCGATTACGGCGGCAAATGCCGTCACGTGCATTGCGTCTTCTTTGTAAATCAGGCTTACCGCAAGCGGTGCTATCATTAAGATTCCTTCGAGAATCAGTATTTTGCCTAAAATATTTCCTAATTTTTTATAATTCATATTTCAGCCTCATTCAAACGCATCCGTCAAATCATCGTAGTTTTTATGAGAAGTAACGACAACCACGTTGTCACCGAGTTTTATTTCGGTATCGCCGCTCGGAATTATGACTTCGTTTTTGCGGATTATGCAAGCGATAAGACAGCCTTTTTTAATCTTCAGATTTTTGAGAGGCTTGTTGAAAATCGCACTTTCCGTTTTTGCGAAAAACTCAAGCGCCTCGACTTTTTCGTTGACAAGCCGATAAAGAGAAACTATATTACTTCCTCTTGAATTATCGAGTGCACGGGCGTAACCGACTATTCTTTCGGCAACTATGTATTTGGGCGAAACGACGTTTTTAAGTCCCAACTCTTTGTTCATATCGATAAGTTCATCGCTCTTTACTTTCGATACGGTCTTTTTCACGTTTTTCTTTTCGGCAAACATCGAAACGACGATATTTTCTTCGTCGATATCGGTCAAAGCGACGAAAGCGTCGGTTGCCTCAATTCCCTCCTCAAGAAGAAATTCGTGATTTGTGCCGTTGCCGTAACATACCGATACTTTTTCGAGAGTTTCGGCAAGCGCATGCGCTTTGTCCTCGTCCTTTTCGATAAGCTTGACTCTGTATTTTTTCTTTGAAAGCGCATCCGCCAAATAAAATCCCGTCCTGCCGCCGCCGACAATCATTACGTTTTTGAGCGGAGTTTTGAAAAGTCCCGTTTCTTTAAGAAAATCACCGAGACATCTGACATCCGACGTGAAATGAACGGTGTCGTTTTCTTCGATTACAAAATCACCCGAAGGAATAAATACGTCCTCGCCTCGCTGAACGGCGCAAATAAGCACTCTCGACGACAGTCTTTTGCCGAGATTATTGAGGCTCTCGCCTATCATAAAACAACCTTTTTGAATCGATGCTTCGACAAGGAGCGCTTTGCCGTTTGCAAAATGCTCGACTCTCGTCGCCGACGGCAAATCGATAAGGTTGAATATTTCTCTTGCGGTTTCTCTTTCGGGATTTATTATCATCGATATGCCGAGATCCTGTTTCATTTCGGCAATCTGACGCCTGTAATCGGGATTTCTCACCCTTGCAACGGTACTTTTGGCGCCGAGACGGTTTGCGACAAGGCAGGCGAATATATTAAGTTCGTCGTTGCCCGTCATTGCGATAACAAGCTCGGCATTCCCGACACCGGCTTCTCTTTGAATATCGAAACATGCGCCGTTTCCGATAACACCCATAATATCGTATCTTTCGACAATTTCCTCAATTTTGCTTTTGGCAGTGTCGATTGCGGTTACGGTATGATTTTCCGCCACAAGGCTTCTTAAAACGTTCTTTCCGATATTTCCGAGTCCTATTATAACTATATTCAAAATACCATCTCCGATTCTTTTCCAAAATGCGCAAACGGGTACAAGATACCGTTTCTGACTATTCTACCACACTTTTCGGCTTATGAACAGCCAAAAACGAAAATTTTATTGTTTTTTTCGAATTTTTTTGAGTCTCCGCCGTTCAAAGACTTTTTTTGCAAATTCGAAGTCGGAAAGAAAATGTTTTACACAAAAACTGTTGCATTTCGAAAAAAGGTGATATATAATATAATGTAATTCTTTGCGGTGAGGTTTTGTCCGAAAAGCCGAAGCGCCGATTTTTATTCTTACGGAGGACGGTTATGGGGTGCATTTTCGATATTCAGCGTTTTTGTGTTCATGACGGTCCCGGAATAAGAACGGTCGTATTTCTGAAGGGCTGTCCGCTCAGGTGCAAATGGTGCCACAATCCCGAAGGGCTTGAGAGTTATCCTCAAATTATGTACAACTTCGAAAAGTGCATTTCCTGCGGACTTTGCGCATCGGTTTGCAAAAATTCGTGTCACGTTATTTCGGGCGGCATTCATGCATATGATATTTCAAAATGCACTTCATGCATGGAATGTTCGAAAAACGTGTGCCCCGCCGAAGCTTTGAAAGCGGCGGGATACGAAAGAAGCACCGAAAGCATTATCAAAGACGTTCTTGCCGACAGAAAGTTTTTCGACGAAAGCGGGGGAGGAATGACACTTTCTGGAGGGGAACCTTTCTTCCAGCCCGAATTTGCGCTTGACCTGCTTCGTGCGGCAAAAAAAGAAGGGATAAATACCGCCGTCGAAACAAGCGGTGCGACATCCGCAAAAGTTATCGAAGAAGCGGCAAAATACGTCGATTTATTCCTTTTCGATTATAAAATCACGGGAGAGGACGCCCACAAAGAATACACGGGTGTATCCCAAAAGCCGATTTCGGAAAATCTCGCAAGGCTTAACGCTTTATCGGCGAATATTATACTTCGCTGCCCCGTTATTCCGGGAATCAACACGAATACCGAACATTACAAAGCTATCGGAGAGCTTACGAAACGGTTTAAAAATATTAAAAAGGTAAATGTAATGCCTTATCACGCCATCGGCGTTTCAAAATACGAAAAAATCGGGAAGAAATCCCCGTTTTCGGCACAAACGATGAATTATGACGAGGCGAATGATATCGGAAATCAAATACGAAAATTCAGCACGGTTGACGTTGATGTAATATAAGATAACACAGGAGGACATTATGAAAGACTACAGAAGCACGGAAGAAAAATTCGAATATTCAAGCGACCTTGAATACGTATATAACGAAATTCAGAAAAGAATAAAGCCCTTCTGGTTCAGAGAGGGCACCCACACGGGACCCGACCCGGACGGCAAGACCCCGTTCCTCGACGCATTTTGCCAAAACGAGACGGAGCCTTATGCCGTAAAACTCGCAAAGGGTATTGTTAACAGCTGGATTTACTCGGAACCCGTAATGCTCGACCGAGACTGCCTTGTGGGCTTTACACGTCCGAGAAGGCCTCTTTTCGAACACTTCTCTTTCGGCATGTGTTACGACCGTCCCGTACTTAATTCTCCCGCATATAAAGACCGTCAAGAGGAGCTTGCGGCCGAGATAGAAAGGCGTTTCGACGAGCTTATCCCTCTCAACATGAACTACGTTATCGACGAGGCGAAGAAGCGTTTTGCGCCTGCCGACAATCCCGACGCTTATCAGAATATTCTCGAATACAAGCTTTGGTGGGTCGGCGGATTTCAGGGACATACCGTACCGAACTACGATATTTTGATGAGAGACGGTATAGGCGGAGTCCTCAGCCGAGTTGTCGCAAGGCTTGACGGGGAAAGTGACCCTCACAAAATCACAACGCTTACCGCATGTAAAATAATACTCGAAGGTATGCGAGAATGGATAATGCTTCAGGCCGACTGCGCCGAGAAAAAAGCGAAAAACGAAGTCGATCCCGCTTTATCCGAAAAATACATGAAAGCCGCCGAAAACTGCCGTTTCGTTGCGACAAGTGCTCCGAAAACTTTTTATCAGGCGGCACAGCTCACATGGTTCTACGCCCTTTGGGATGCCGTCGACTGCGTCGGCAGAGCAGACCAATATCTGTGGCCTTTCTTCAAGACCGCTCTCGAAGAAAACCGTGAATTTGCGGAGGACGTCTGCGCAAGTCTTATGCTGAAATTTCACGAACACGGCATACACAATATTACAGTCGGCGGAATCGATCCCGAAACGGGCGAGGACGCATCAAACGACCTGTCTTTCCTCATGCTTCAGATTTTAAGAAGAAACCATTCGACGCATCCGAGAATGAGCATAAGAATAAACGAAAAGTCCGACCCCGCTCTTATGAAACTTGCGGTTAAAATGTGGTCCGAAGGCATGAGCGACCCGACTGTCGCAAGCGATACTTTGATTATCCCCTCGTTTATAAACGAATACGGCGTTCCCGAAAAAGATGCGAGAAACTATTCTCTTCTCGGCTGTCAGGAACTCGAAATACCCGGAAAAAGTAATTTCGGTTGCGAGGACGGACTTTTAAACCTTGCGAAAATTCTCGAATTCACTCTCAACAACGGCCGTTCAAGGTTCGACGACAGCGTATGCGTAGGCCTTGAAACGGGTCATATCACCGATTACGAAACTTTCGACGAGCTTTGGGACGCTTACGAAAGCCAAATGAAATATTTCACAAAGCATTTTGTCGAACTCTGCAACATGGGACAGGAAATCCGTGCGGTGAATTACGCCAAACTCGTAAAGACGCCGCTCACCGAAGCTTGCATTGAACGCGGGCTTTCGCTTGACGAGGGCGGTGCGGTATATAATTACGGCTGTGTCGAAACCGCCGGTGTCGGAGTCGTTGCGGATTCGCTCCTCGCGATTAAAAAGCTTGTTTTCGACGAAAAACTTATTTCAAAAGAAACTCTCGAAAAAGCACTGAGTGCAAATTTCGAAGGATATGAAAAAGAGCGCCTTATGCTTCAAAACCTTGCTCCGAAATTCGGAAACGACAACGACGAAGCCGACGAAATGGCGCATCGTGTTCTCGAAAGCTTCTGGAGTGAAATCAAAAAATACAAATCGGTAAGAGGCGACGTTTTCACGGGTGCCTGCTCGCTTCTCAGCAGCGGAACGGAATACGGAGAACAGACATGGGCAACGCCCGACGGAAGATTCAAAGGAGAGCCTCTCGGCAACTCCATAGCTCCGAAGCCCGGCAACGACAGACACGGTCTCACCGCTATGCTTTCGTCGTGTGAAAAGCTCCCCCTCAAATTCGGTCTCGGCGGCACGACGTGCAACGTCGTAATTCCGACAAGCATTATGCGTACCCCCGCAGAAAGAGAAAAAATCGAATCTCTTATGAACTCTTTCCTCAAGAACGGCGGTCAGCTTGCCCAAATCACAACCGCATGTCTTGAAGATTTAATCGAAGCGAGAGCAAATCCCGACTCTCACCCCGACCTTATTGTGCGTGTCGGCGGATTTTCGATAAGATTTTGCGAGCTTACCGATACCGAAAAGGACGAAATCATTTCAAGATACGCAAGAGAAGGCGCTTAAAAGCTATTTAAACTTTTGCATTTCGCAAAAACCGAAGCGCAAAGCGGCTCTCTCTTTACCGTAAATACAAAGCGACGTTTTCTTTAACGGAAAACGCCGTTTTTGTTTTTTATTTTTTCCTTTTCGGGAACTTTTCGGAAATTGCGCCGTCTAACATGACAAAAGAACCCGAAAGGAAACCAAACTCATGAAAAAAGCTTTATCTTTTATCGCAATATGCCTTTCCGCTTTCACGCTTGTCATGCTTGCATCGTCATGCGGCATGACGCTTGCCGACGAAGGTTACTTTTCGAAAGACGACGCAAGGGAAAACACGTCTCTGACAACTTCGGGAAGCGAAAGTGCGAAAGACGTTTTCTCCGACGTATCCGCAAACGGCGAAGCGCAAAGCGTTACAGGCAACAGAAAAGTTATCGAATATCTGACATTTGATATTCAAACTAAGGAATACGCCGCTTTTATTTCGTCGCTTGAAAGCGAAATCGAAAGAATCGGCGCTTACGTCGAAAAATCCGAAATATACGGCTCCGGGCTTGATTATGCCCAAAACCGCAGGGCTTCGATTGTCGTGAGAGTGCCTTGCGGAGAAACCGAAAGTTTCACTGATTTTATTTCGGAAAACAGTACCGTAACTTCGAAAATAAAAACAAGCGACGACGTCACTTTGGAATACGTCGACACCGAAAGTCGGATTTCGGCGTTGAAAGCGGAAAAAGAAGCGCTTGAAAAGATGCTGTCGGATGCCGAAACGGTTGACGATACAATCAAAATCAGGGACAGACTTTCAAGCGTGATTTCCGAAATCGAATCGTATGAAAGCAGGCTTCGCACGATTGACAGCCTTATCGAATATACGACGGTAACACTCGATATTTGCGAAGTCGAACGCACGGTACCCAAAACCGAAATCGGAATATGGGAAGAAATCGGAAACAACATCGCCGATAATTTCGAAAGCATCGGCAATTTCTTCGTATCCGTTTTCGTGTTTTCCGCAAGCGCCCTTCCCTATATTATCATTGTCGCGGTAATCGTTCTTGCCGTTTTGGCAGCCGTCAAATGCGATAAAGCGAAAAAAGCGAAAAAAGCAATGAGAGAGCACGGCAAGTCAAATACCGACGGTAAATCGAACAATTTGTAAAAGATATTATCCGACTTTTCCGAAACAATTGCATTCGGTCGAAAAATAGCTTATAATAGGCTTGTTCTAAAAATCCGAAGGAGCCTCAAATGAGCATCTCAACCGCTTTTTACACAGTTCTCATAATGCTTTTATATGCAATACCCGGTTTTATCATGTCGAAAACGGGTCTTGTGAAAGAAAACGAAATACCCGTTTCGGCACGGCTCTTAATGTACGTCTGCCAACCCGCACTCGTCGTTTCGTCAATGTCATCGGTCGGCAGAGATACAACCGTCGCCTTGAACCTTTTGACGGTTTTTGCCGTTATGTTCCTGTCTCAGGGGGCATTAATCGGTATTTTATATCTTATTTTAAAGAAGAAAACCGACAGCCCGAAATACAGAATTTATATTTTGGCATGTGCTATGGGAAACTGTTCTTTCATGGGAATACCGATTCTCGAAGCACTTCTCCCCGACAATCCGGAAGCTGTCGCATATTCTGCGGCAGCATCTCTTGCGCTCAACATTCTCGGTTGGACAGTCGGAAGTGCCGTGATAATGAAAGACGGAAAATTTATTTCCGCAAAGAAAATATTTTTAAATCCCACGACCGTTGCGGCGGCGGTGGCTCTTGCAATAAACTTTTCGGGCACGGTGCTTCCCGAAAGTCTCGGCTCCGCAATCGGTCTTGTCGGTAAAATGTCCACTCCGCTTTGCATGATTATCATGGGAATGAGGCTGGCAACGGTGGCACCGAAAAATATTTTCGCAAATATCGAAAATTACGCCGTAATAGCCGTTAAGCAGTTTCTGTTCCCCGCACTGATTTTAGGTATTATGACTCTTTTACCGATAGACTCGACAATCAAAGCATCGTGCTTTATAATGCTGTGCTGTCCTTCGGCAAGCGTTGTCCTCAATTTTTCGGAAATGCTCGGAAACGGTCAGAAAGCGGCGGCCGGGATAGTCCTTTTAAGTACCGTTTTAAGCATTGTATCGATTCCCGTCATGATTTTGCTGATTTGAAAATACAGCCCGAACCGCTCGGCTCGGGCTGCTTTTTATTCTCTTATCATTTTTTCAAGTTCGGAAACACTGTGTGCAATGCGTTTTGCGCCCGCCGCTTTAAGAGTCTCCGTATCACGGAATCCCCAATCGACGGCTATCATATCCACTCCGACGTTTTCGGCACTTTCAACGTCGACTTCGGAATCTCCTATATAAAGCACTTCCTCTTTTTCAACGCCGAATCTATCGAAAATCGACAGAAATCCGTCGGGGGACGGCTTTTTTTCAAGACCCGATATTTCGCCTTGAACGTGTGAAAATTTGCCTTTGAAATGAATATCGCACAGGACTTTTACCGCACTGTCGCTCTTGTTAGATAAGACGGCGCACGGAACGCCCGAAAGTTTAAGGCTGTCCAAAAGTTTTTCAACTCCGCCGTAAGGATGAGTTTTGTCGTTGCAGTGAACACCGTAGTATTCGATAAAATCTTTCAGAACGCTTAAGGTTTCCCGCTCGGAACATCCAGGCGGAACACTTCTTTCAATCAGCTTGCCGATTCCGTTGCCGACAAAGCGCCTCACCTCGTCAAGCTCTCTTTCGGGCATTGAATGAAGTCTCAAGGCGTAGTTTACGCTGTCGCAAAGGTCATCCAAAGTATCAAGCACCGTTCCGTCAAGGTCGAATATTATAAGTTTATATTTCATCTGACACCTCTTTCGGATAACATCATATCACCGTTTTGAGAAAAAGTAAATATCATCTTTCGAAAAAAGCTTGACTTATACCCCTGTGGGGTATATAATGTATATATAAAATCAAACGGAGAAATACTATAATGGAAAAAGAAAGCTGCTGTCACTCTTTGAAAAGGGTGAGAAACGAAGAAGAATACAAAAAACTTCACAACAGGTTAAGCCGCATTGAAGGTCAGGTAAGGGGAATTTCGAAAATGCTCGACGAAGATGCTTATTGCATCGATATTTTAAATCAGGTTGCCGCCGCATCGTCGGCGCTCGGCTCGTTTGCGAAAGAGCTCCTGACACAGCACATGAAAACATGTGTCGCAAACGATATAGCAAAAGGCAATACGGAAAAAATCGAAGAAGCGGCGGAAGCCGTCGCAAAGCTTATAGGTTAAATGTTATGAGAAAATTCAATATCGGCGGCATGAGTTGTGCCGCATGTTCGGCAAGAGTAGAAAAAGCGGTTTCCTCGCTTGACGGAATATCGAAATGTTCGGTCAATTTGCTGACGGAAACAATGACCGTCGACGGGACAGTCGGAGACGAAAAGATAATAGAAGCCGTTGTCAATGCGGGCTATACCGCAAGCGCCGTCGGCGGCGGAAAGCAAAAAAAAGCGGAAGAAAAAAATACGAAAAGCGAAACCGAAAATATAGTCGCAAGGCTTATAGCCTCGCTTGTTCTTTTAATTCCGCTTATGTATATTTCAATGGGACACACGATGTGGAACTTCCCCGTTCCGTCAGTCATTGAAAACGGAATTTCACTCGGAATAATACAACTCCTCCTTTCGGGTGCCGTAATGGTGATAAACCAAAAATTTTTCATAAACGGATTTAAGGGAATAATGCACCTCTCACCCAATATGGATACGCTCGTTGCAATCGGCTCCGCATCGTCGTTTATCTACAGTGCGTGGGTTTTGATTTCCGAAGCGTCGAGCGGCACTCATTCGGCGGGACACGACTATTATTTCGAATCCGCCGCCATGATACTGACTCTTATCACGGTCGGAAAACTTCTTGAGTCATATTCCAAAGGGAAAACGACGGACGCCATTAAATCCCTTATGAAAATGACGCCGGATACCGCAAAAGTGATACGTGACGGTGTCGAAACCGAAATCGATGCCGCAGAGCTCGAAAAAGGAGATATATTCGTTTTAAGGCCCGGATACCGAATACCGGCAGACGGAATCGTCACGGAAGGCGTCGGAGCGGTTGACGAATCAATGCTGACGGGAGAGGCAATTCCCGTTAACAAAAACATCGGCGACAAAGTATCGGGAGGCAGTACTAATGTCGACGGATATCTTGAATGCCGTGCCACCGGAGTCGGGGAAGATACGGCGATTGCCAAAATAATTCAAACAGTCAACGACGCCGCCTCAAGCAAAGCGCCGATTTCGAAAAAAGCCGATGCCGTAGCGGGCGTGTTCGTTCCCGTCGTAATGGGAATTTCGCTTGTAACTCTTATAATATGGCTCGCAGTCGGTGAGGACTTTTCGTTTGCTCTTGCCCGTGCGATATCGGTACTTGTCATCAGCTGTCCGTGTTCTCTCGGTCTTGCGACGCCCGTTGCCGTCATGGTGGGAAGCGGAATGGGCGCAAAGCACGGTATTCTGTTCAAAAGTGCCGAAATGCTCGAAGAAGCGGGAAAGGCGGAAACAGTCGTATTCGACAAGACGGGAACGCTCACAGACGGCAAGATGTCGGTTGTCGATACGATTGCGCTTTCCTGCACCGAAGACAGACTTCTGAGGTTGGCATATACCGTCGAAACAAAAAGCGAACACCCGATAGCAAAGGCAATATGCACTTACGCATCCGACAGGGGAATAGAGCCTTCGGAATGCGACAGTTTCGCATCTCTTGCGGGGAGAGGCGTTAAGGCAACAGTCGAAGGAAAAACCGTTATAGGTGCATCTGCACGCTACAGTGCCGAAATATGCGAGATTTCGAAAGACATCACCGATATGTGCCGTGACTTTGCGAAAGTCGGTAAAACGCCGCTTATTTTCATCGAAAACGGCACCGTGCTGGGTGTTATCACCGTTGCGGATACGGTAAAAGAGGATGCGGCAAGTGCCGTTTCGGAACTTTCGGCACTCGGCATAAAAACGGTTATGCTGACGGGAGACAGCAAAGCGGTTGCCGACAATATCGCCGCAAAACTCAATATTTCCGAAGTTTACGCCGAAGTTCTGCCGGACGGCAAAGAGAAAATAATCAAATCGCTTTGCGAAAAAGGAAAATGCTGTATGGTGGGAGACGGAGTAAACGATGCTCCGGCACTTATGCGGGCAAACATCGGAATTGCGGTAGGTGCCGGAACCGATGTTGCGATAGATTCCGCCGACATCGTCCTCGCATCGAACAGCGTGTCGAGCGTAGTCGATGCGGTAAAGCTCAGTCGAAGAACGCTTCTCAACGTCAAAGAAAATCTCTTTTGGGCATTTCTGTACAATTCAATCGGCATACCGATAGCGGCGGGAGTGCTTATAAAACCTTTCGGCATTGAGCTTAGTCCCATGATTGCGGCGGCGGCAATGAGTCTTTCAAGCTTTTGCGTCGTATGCAACGCTTTGAGACTTAATCTTTACAAAATAAGAAAACGGGCGCAAACGGAGCATAGTCCCGACGCCGTAAATAATATGACAAAATCAAAGGAGAAAAAAGAAATGACAAAAACCGTAAAAATCGAAGGAATGATGTGCCCTCATTGCGAAGCGAGAGTTGCAAAAGCCCTCTCGGAGCTTCCCGGAGTCGAAAGCGCCGTTGCAAGCCACGAAACGAAAAGCGCAACGCTGACCTTAAGTTCCGACGTATCGGATGAGCTTATAAAAGAAGTTGTCGAAAAACAGGGCTACAGCGTAATTTAAAACTTTATCCGATTTTCGGGAAAAGCAAATTTCGAAATTCAGCCCGACCTGCAAAGCGCGAATTCGAAATCGGGTTTGTCTTTCCCCAAAAAAGAAAAGCACCGCACGGTATCTCGGTTTAAAGTAACCGAATATCGGCGGTGTTTTATTATGTTCGGTTTTTCAGCGTTCTCTCAGCCATTTGCCCCAGCTTTTGTAGTAAATCCCCGTCAGATGACTGCCGTCATATGCGTATTTCTCGGAAAGATTTCCGTTTCCGTCGTCAAACAGCGTGTTAACGTCAATGTAAAACACCGATTTATTATCGGCAAGTGTCGAAATCATACCGTTGAGTTTATCGATTTTGGCGTTGTTATATATATTGCTTGCATCCGATTTCCGCTTTACAACGTGCAAATTCGCCTGAACGTAAATTTCGGTGTTCGGCTGAATTTCCCTGATGTCGCTTACAAGATCTTTGTACTTTGCGAAGACGGCATCAAGATTGTATCCGAGCTCGTTTATTCCGAGCATTACGAATATTTTGCGGTACGAAACGCTTTTGAGCAGGACTTCAAGTGAAACGGCACCCCGTCCGCCGACATCGACTTTTTCGTTTCGTATATTGAAAACGCTCATTCCGCTTGTGGCAAAATAATCCGCTTCCGTAATATCGGAGTAGTCCCTGATTCCGACTGTTCTCGAATCTCCTATAAACAGCACTCCACTCATATCTCCCTGTTTATTTCCCGATGCTTCGTATTCGGTCACAGGGGGATTTTTCTTTTCGGTTTCGCTTTCCGCCGCTTCCTTGTCGGACGTCGAATCCTCCGCTTTTTCGGTTTCGGTGACGGTGATTTTCGCATTTTCCGTTTCAACGATTGTAATTTCGTCGTTTTCCGTTACCTCCCCCGTTTTTTCGGAATTTTCCCCGTCGGTGTCGGCAGTAATTAAGTCACCGCTTGTTTCCGACAAAGTCGATGTATCCGAATCTTTACCGAAAATTTTCTCTTTTATATCGGGAAAAGCATTGATAACAATCACGGCGACAAGGCACAGTATCACGGCAAGCGTAATATATATCGGCAAATTGTTTTTTCTTCTTCTGTAACTCATATGCACCCTCCCGTCATTTGTCGAAGCAAGGCGTTTTTTGCCCGTCCTCAATAATATTATAGAACGGAAAATCCGTTTATGCAAGACTTTTTATTAAAATTAAAAAGTTTTTTGCATTTACCGAAAAAGGAAAAATCAACCTCTCTTTCAATCAGTTTTCTACATATGACTAAATTGCGTTTTCTCTTCTTTGCGAAAGTAAAAAACATGCCCCTATCGGAGCATGTCGCATTAATTTTTAAATTATTCTTTTTCACCGACGCTTTCTTCAATCGGTTTTTCGATTTTAACTTCGACGATTCTCCGATTTTGAGTTTCGGTAATCGTTATTTTCAAGCCGTTATATTCAAACGATTCGTTTTCTTCGGGTATGTGGCCGAGTTTTTCCATTATCCAACCGCTGACGGTATCGGCATCCGATTCTTCTTCTTCGATGTCGACGATTTCAAAGAAATCATCAAGAATAACGGTTCCCTGAACCAAAAAGGTGTTTTCGGCTTCCTCAACGACGTCCTCGACAACCTCGTCGTGTTCGTCCCAAATTTCACCGACAAGTTCTTCAAGGATATCTTCCATAGTCACAAGTCCCGCCGTTCCGCCGTATTCGTCGACGACAACCGCAATGTGGGTTTGTTCTTTTTGAAGTTCCCTGAGTAAGTTGCTGATTTTCATTGTAGGAGCAACGAATACCGCTTTTTGAAGTATGTCGGAGAGTTTTCTTTTCTTGTCGATAACTTCTTCATAGAAATCCTTTTGATGGATAATACCGACTATGTTATCAAGAGAGCCGTCGTAGACGGGAATACGGGAATAACCGGTTTCCGAGAAAATCTCGGCGATTTCCTTCGTTTCGGCGTCTTCGGGGACGGCAACTATATCGACTCTCGGTGTGAGGATATCCTCAGCTTGCCTGTCGTCGAAAACAATGGCATTCTGAATAAGTTCGCTCTCGTTTTTATCGAGACCGCCCTCGTTTTCCGCTTCTTTTACTATAGTCAGAAGCTCGTCGTCTGTAATTGACGGGTCGTCTTTTCCGCCGAAAATCTTCGAAATGAGTTTAGTCCATGCGGCGAAAATAAGTGCGAAAGGCTTCAAAATCACCATAAAAGCACGAACTGCCGGCATAACCGCCATTGCGAATTTTTCGGGTGCCTGTTTTGCAAGGCATTTCGGTGTAATTTCACCGAAAATAAGTACTATGACCGTCGATACGGCAGTTGACACCGTCGGACCGTAAGTTTCGTTTAGAGCGTCGACGAAAAGTATCGTCGAAAGCGAGGCAAACAGGATGTTAACAACGTTGTTGCCTATAAGTATCGTAGTTAAAAAAGAATCGTATTTTTCAATCGTCGAAAGAACCTTTTCGGCTCTCTTGTCCCCGTCTTCGGCAAGACTTAAAAGTTTTATTTTATTCGACGAACTGAACGAAGTCTCTGTCGCCGAGAAAAACGCCGACAGAGCCACGCAAATTATCATAATTATTATTTTCATTAAGTTTATTCCTCCGTTAGTTAGCTGTCCGATTTGAATTTCGGTGCTAACAGCGGACAATAAACCGCTTTTTGCAGGCGGGAAGTACCGCCGCAAGTTTCAAAAATTTTAAACTACACCCTCGATAAGGTGAATTAGGTAAAGGAACGTCGTCCATATATGTCTCCTTAAATATTAATAATGCTATTGTATCACATATTTATTAAAAAATAAAGTCTTTTATGAAATTAATGAAAAAAACGCAGAAAAAATTTGCTCAAAGGGTTTATCGTCACCCGTTATCGCTTTTCTCCCCTTTTTTCTTCCCGAAAAGCTTCGTTTTTTCTCTTTTTTTCTCACCGCTTATCGATTTGAATCCTTCACCGAGTACTTCGGTCGCATCCGCCATAATCATAAACGCTGCGGGATCGAGTTTTTCAACGAGATTTTTAAGGATATATACCTCCTGTCTCTTTACAACACACATAAGCACTTCTTTTTCTTCTTTCGAATACCATCCGCCCGCATGAAACACCGTAACTCCTCTGTCAAGCTGAGATACGACCTCATCGGCTATTTTTTCGTATTTGTCCGATATGATAAGTGCGAGTTTCTCTCTGTCACTTCCGTTCATAACGGCATCAAGCGCCGTGCTGTACGAAAAAATCGATACGGCGGAATATATTACCGTTTCGTAGTTTCGCATAACAAAAGCGGAAGAAATAACGATTACGGCGTCGATAATAAGCAAAATACGCCCTGTCGTCATTGATTTTATTCTTTTTTGGAGCATCATGGCGGCAAGATCGCTTCCGCCCGTCGAAAATCCTCTCGTGAGCATGAGCCCGGCTCCCGCTCCCATCGTGACGCCGCCGAGAACAGCGCAAAGCAAGGGGTCGTCAAGCGTTACGGGCAGGAAAGTCATTAAGTCGATAGCTATGGAAGATACGACAATTCCCGCAAGCGTTTTGAGAGTTTCCAAAACGCCGAGACGGTGCAAATTCAAGGCAAGAAGCGGTATGTTGATTGCCAAAATCAGTATACCTATCGGTATTGAGTCGAAAAGGTAGTTTACGGTCGTCGCAATACCCGTAGCTCCGCCCATTACGACGTTGCCGGGTGCCAAAAACATATTCATCGATATGCCGAAAAGCGCCGCTCCGCCGACAAACGATGCGGCGGTGTAAATTATTTCTTTTATCTTTCTTTTTTTCACCGTTGCCTCCGTGATTTTTATTTTTTAACAATCCGATTTCACTCATAGATTCGAAATCGGCAACATATTCTTTAATAAACGAACCGACAAATACAAAGGAGAGTCAAATGAAGGAAAACAAATATTTGCCCGAAGGTCTTTTGCTTGAAAGCGAGGCAAATTCTTATTATCTGTCAAGTATCAAAACGCTTGAAAAAGCGATGGCGGAAGGGATAATTTTGGAATCGAGAGCGATTTCGTGCAGCGCCGACAGCCTTGATTTAACCGTCGAGCTCGGATGCGCCGTCGGAATTATCCCGAAATCGGAGTGCGCCGCAGATGAAAACGGAAATGCGCCGAGAGACATCGCCGTCATCACGAGAGTCGGCAGGCCCGTTTGCTTTACAGTCGAAAAAATCGTCGAAAACGGCGGAAGATACACAGCGTATCTCTCACGAAAGAAAGCACAGGAAGCTTGTATCAAAAATAAAATTTCGAAGCTTACGCCCGGTGACGTGATAAGTGCCGCCGTAACTCATCTCGATTCGTTCGGAGCGTTCGTCGATATCGGTTGCGGTGTCGTATCGCTTCTGAGCATCGACTGTATCTCGGTTTCGAGAATTTCCCACCCCGCAGACAGGCTGAGCAAAGGCGATTATATCGAAGCCGTCGTAAAAAGCATCGACCCCGAAAGCGGCAGAGTTTACATGACTTTGCGTGAGCTTCTCGGCACGTGGGAAGAAAACGCGGCGGAATTCGATATCGGCTCAACCGTTGTCGGAAGAATACGAAGCATTGAAAATTACGGGATATTCGTTGAGCTGTCTCCCAATCTTGCCGGACTTGCCGAAAGGAGAGACGGTGTTTCAATCGGCGAGAGCTGCGCCGTTTACATAAAAAACATTGTCTCGGAAAGAATGAAAGTGAAACTTTCAATCATCGACTCCTATTCGGAAAATATACCGAAAACTCCGCTTAGGTACTACATAAGCTCAAAAAACACGCCTCATATTTCATATTGGCGGTATTCACCCGAAGGGTGCTCGAAAACCGTCGAAACGTTTTTCGACTGATTCATATAACGGCGGCCCCGCAAAAGACCGCCGTTTTTTTAATATTCAAGGCATGAGTACAGAATGTTTCTGATTCTCGGTATCGTAAACCATTCCTGATTGTTGAGCATGTGATGAGCGTAAAACATCGAAACGCCGTTGTCGGGGTCAATCAGAATATATCCGCCCGCAGCTCCCGTCCAACCGAATTCACCGACAGGCGAGAAGGAACCCGATTTTGCGGGATCAAGGTGAGTTCTGACTCCGAGCCCGTAGCCGTAACCTTCAAGATGCGACCAGTTGTAATCTACTCTTTGCTTTTCGCTTAATGTATTGCGGCGCCAAAGGTCGATTGCCGCTTTTGAAATAATGCGCTTTCCGTCTTTCGTAACACCGCCCCGTGCGATTATATCGGCGTAGCGTGCCATGTCTTCAACGCAGCTTATAACCCCCGCACCGCCGCTGTCATATTCGTCACCGAAAACAAAGCCGTTCTTTTTCGGAACTTTCACTGCCTTTCCTATGTTATCGTCAAAAGAATACTGCGATGCCATTCTTTCTTCGATTTCTTCATCGGAAAGATGAAAATAAGAATTTTTCATCCCGGCGGGGTCGAAAATGTTTTTTTGAACGTAGGTTGAAAATCTCTCGCCCGAAACTACCTCGACAAGTGCGGCTAAAATATCGTGACTCATTCCGTAAAGCCATTTTTCGCCCGGTTCAAAACAAAGCGGCGTTTCAGCAAGCGCTCTTGCCATTTCCCTTGTCGTTATCACACCGGGTGCGCTTTGTCTCGCTCTTATATACTCGTTATCCATAGTATAATCGTAACCCGACGTCATTTGGAACAAATCCCGAATTCTAATCCAATTTCGGGCTTTTCTTATTTCTTCCGTCCCGTCTTCGTTTTTCACACGCACTTTGACGCCGCCGAATTCGGGAAGATATTTATCAAGTCCGTCGTTTAACTCGAAAAGTCCTTTTTCGAGAAGCTGAAGCGCCGCAAGGGTAGTTACGGTTTTCGATATGCTGTACATATTGAAAAGCTCCGAACCGTTCATTGCGGTCTTGCTTTCAACGTCGGAATACCCTGCGGAATGACGGTAAACTTCTTTCCCGTTTACGTGACAGATACAGGTGTTTCCCGGTATTCTCCATTCATCGCAAAGCCAATTCTGAAATTTTTCAAGTCTGTCGAAATTCATATTATCACCTTAATTCAAAATATAAACTCTCATCGCACGCCAGCCGAAACCGCCCGAATAGTAGCTGCTTGCCGGGAGCCATATGTCGATTTTATTACCTTTGATGTTTCCTCCGGTATCGGCGGCAATTCTGTAACCGAAATCACCGTAACTCCCCTGAACGACACATGCCGTGCCGAGAGGAATCACACGGGGATCGACCGCCATTACCGATTCGCTTGTCGGGAGCCCCGATGCCGTCGTTCCGACTATATGATACGTCGTTGCGCTGACATCGATATAATATGAGAAGCTGTAAGTCTGCCCTTGAGAGGTAACCGTACCGCCGATACCCCGATACAGAAGCTGTGTCGTGGGATTTGAGGTTACAGCCTCTCCGATAAGCTCTCTCGATTCTTCCTCTCCGTTTACAAGCAGGCATTTGTAAGTATAAGTTTTCACACCGTTAACTCCGGCACGGTAAACGCTTGTCGTTCCTTTCGGAATGGTCTGAATGTCGATATACTCGGTTTCGAAAGGAATGGCCTCCGTAGTTTCGGTGTTTTTATACGAAAGGGTTTTAATGTCGACCGTACAATCGCCCGTTACCTCATCGGT